>VYDD01000245.1 GCA_009843625.1 Gammaproteobacteria bacterium
CGTCGCCTGGACCGGGGCGACGCCTCCGAGGCCGCTCGTGCGGAGCGCCGCGGCCGCCGAGTGTGGCTCACCGACGAGGGCAGCTACGATGTGCGGGGCCGGCTCAACCCCGTGGTGGGCGCGCTGCTCGTCAAGGCGCTCGAGGTGGCGGAACAACGGCTCTACCGCGCGGAGCGCAGCGCCGGAACCGAGCACCTGACCACGCCGGTACAGCGTCGGGCCGACGCCCTCGGGCTGTGGCTCGAGGAGCGCGTGCAGCCTCAGGTGCAGCTCGTGGTCCACTCGTTCAAGGGGGAGCAGCAGGAGAAGCGGAAGCAGCACCAGGAGCGGGAGCAGCGGGAGCACGAGCAGGAAGTGTCGGCTCCGCTGGTGACCGAGGAGGGCTCGAGCGTTTCAGCTGAAACGTCTTCGCGGCTCGCATGCGACGCCGAGGTCGTGCCCATCGCTCGTGGGGCAGACGGCTCCGTGCTCGACGTCGGGCGCCGCCGGAGGACCGTGGGCTGGAGGCTGCGCAAGGCCCTCGAGGCACGCGACGGAGGGTGCCGCTTCCCGGGATGCGACTCACGCGCGCGCACCCACGCCCATCACATCACGCCGTGGGCCGAGGGCGGAGAGACGGCGATGACCAACCTCGTGCTCCTGTGTCCCTTCCACCATCGCGCGGTCCACGAAGGGGGCTGGCGGGTGGAGATGGACGAGTGGGGAGTCCCGCGCTTCCTCAACCCGTTGCGCACTCCAGTGCCAGTGGTGCCCATCTCCCCGGACATCGGCGGCCTGGTGCCCCGTGACGTCGCGAGGGCACGTCCGATGTCTTCGCGGGCGTCTCCGGTGTCTTCGGCGCAGGACTTCGGTCTGGGCCGCTGGCACGGCCAGGACGGAATCGACGCCTGGACCGGGGACTCGCTGTGGACGGGCGAACGCATCGACTGGGGCTACGCGATGCTGTGTCTCTGGGGGGATGGAAGTGCGGTCTGGCGCGCCTGAGCGCATCCGCTTTCGCGCCTGAGCAGCGAGGACGTACGTTCCCAGCTCCGGAACTCGTCCCACCTCTCGGAAGCGATCCCGACCATGAGTATTGCTCGACGCCTCACTGCTCCTCGCAGGTTTTCGGCCCTTACCTCCTTCCTCACCCCCGCATGCCGCGGCGAGGAGCGCGCACCCATCTCCCTCGCCGCCGCCTGCGGTGCCGCACTGGCGGCCTTGGCGACCCTGGCGGCCCCTGCGCTCACCGCCGCCCAGCAGGCCTTCACCCCGGAGATCGCGCTCGACGTGCGCACTCCTGGCATCGCCGCGGTGACGGCGGACGGCGCCCGGGTGGCCGTGACGCTTACGTCCCGCCGGGACCGGACCGACGTCGACCACCAGCGATTCGGCGATCCCACCTACATCTCCCCCGTGTCGACCCGGCTGATGGTGATCGACACGCGGACCGGAGATCGCACCTGGGTTCAGGCGGAACTCGCGCAACTGCGCGGCTATGCCTGGTCGCCGGACGGAGGGCGGCTGGCCTATTTCATGGTCGAAGACGGTGAGTATCGGCTCCGCATCTTCGACGCGGCCACCGGCGCAAGCAGGACCGTCTCTCTCGCCGCGGTCAGGGAGATCGCATCCTCCTCGCCGCTGGTCTGGTCGCCGGACGGCGCCCGCGTTCTGCTCGGGCTTCGCCCCCACGGATGGGCGGAGGAGGCGCGCGCCGCCTTCCACTCCCTCACGGATGCGGCCGTGATCGTGCAGGACTCGCGCAACGACTTCCTCGCGTGGGACCGGGTGAGAAACCTCGCCAACCGGCAGGAGACCGTGCTCGTGTCGGTCGTCGACGGCACGGTGCGCGAGGTTCTCTCCGACGTGACCCCGGTCGATCCGGGTTTCTCGGAGGACGGATCCTACATCACGTTTTCGACAGCCACCCGGACGAAGACATCGTACACCCGCCGGGACGGCACCGAGTACGAACTCTTCCGGCTGAATCTCGCAGCCGGCGGAGACCCGGTCTCGCTCCGGGACACGGGCGAGGAGCGCCTGAACGTAGCCTGGAACGACGCCCGCGACGCCTTCGCGTATGCCGATGAGGGCTCCGTCTTCGTGCGACGGCTGGACGAGGACGAGGCGGTGGATGTGACGCAGGGTCATCGAGATCCTGCAGACGACTCCGGCGCCGGCGACGCAGCCGGTGCCGGCGCAGACCTCGACAATCCCGATTCCGACGACGACGAGTCGGATTCCGACGGACTCCGCTTCGCCGTCGAGCGCTGGAATCCGTCCGGCGACGAGCTCCTCCTCAGCTCACAGGATGCCTGGCACCTCCTCTAGCTCGGCAGCGGCGACATGCGTACGCTTCTCGAGCTTGAAGAGGATGAAGACCAGCGCCCGCGCCGCCAGCTCCAGGGGTGGAGAGAGGATGGCCGGTATCTCTACTTCAGCTACTCCGCCCCGAACCGCTGGCAGCGCGGCCTCCAGCGCCTCGACACGGCGTCCGGCGACATCGAAACGCTGATGGTGGATGCCGGCCTCTACCGGTCGTGGAATTTTTAGGATTATGGGTCCACGGTGTTCTACTCGATGTCGGACGGGGAC
>VYDD01000017.1 GCA_009843625.1 Gammaproteobacteria bacterium
GCGAAGGACGGAGATGCCGCTCAGTCCGGACAGCCTTCGCGCCCTAGACGAGTTCGTGGTCGGGTTCGCGGGGAAGTACGGATGGGACGGGGAGGGAAGGGGGCGCCTCAGAGCGGCATCGGAAGAAGCGCTGCTCAGCCTGGCCCGGCAGGAGGAGGACGGGAGCCCCGCCGGTGACCGGCGGCTGCGCGTCGTCGCGCGCAACGACCGCACGGGAGCCATCCTCGAGTTCAGCGCGGCGACCGACGCCGGGAATCTGGAGAACCAGATCGTTCTGCTCGGCGACATCCCGGACCTGGAGAGCAAGCGCGACCTGTCGCTGCGGCTCCTTCGCCACTACGCGTCATCCGTGAAGCACCAGCAGTATCACAACGCGGATGTCGTCACGATTCGCGTGGACAGGTAGCCGCGGCCGGAAGGAAGGCTCGCGACCGGGGGCGCAGGCCGCCTCAGACCACCTGCCGCAGGATCAACTCCGCGCACTCCTCGGGCCCGAGCTTCTCGGTGTCGAGGTGCAGGTCCGGGTTCTCGGGCTGCTCATAGGGGCTGTCGATGCCGGTGAAGTTCGTGATCTCGCCCCTCATCGCCCTGGCATACAGTCCCTTCGGGTCGCGCGCCGCGCAGACTTCGATGGACGCGTCGACGAAGATCTCGTTGAAGTCACCGGGCTCGAACAGGCCGCGGGCGAAGGCCCGTTCGGACCGGAAGGGGCTGATGAAGGACACGATCACGATCAATCCCGCATCGACCAGGAGGCGAGCCACCTCGGCGACCCTGCGGATGTTCTCCACCCGGTCGGCCTCGGTGAAGCCGAGATCCCGGTTCAGCCCGTGGCGGACGTTGTCGCCGTCCAGGAGGTAGGTGTGGTGGCCTTCCGCGTGAAGGCGCTTCTCGAGCAGGTTGGCGATCGTGGACTTGCCAGATGCCGGGAGTCCCGTGAGCCATAGACACCGGGCCCGCTGCAGCTTGAGTTCCTGGCGGGCCTCGCGGGTGACGTGGAAGTCCTGCCAGCGAATGTTGGACGCGCGCCTGAGCGCAAAGTTGACGGTGCCGGCGCCCGCGGTCTCGTTGTTGATCGGGTCGATCATGATGAAGCTGCCCAGCCCCGGATACCGCTCGAAGGGGGCGTAGGGGATCGGGCGGTTGGTCGCGATGTTGACCGTGCCGAGGTCGTTGAGGTTCATCGTGGCGCCTGCCAGCCTGCTTCCCCGCGAGACGTCGAGCCGGTACTTGATGCGGGTGACGGTCGCGGTCACTTCCCGCGAATGGATCTTGAGCAGGTAGGAGCGGCCGACCACAAGAGGGCGGTCGCTCATCCAGATCAGGTTGGCCTGGAACTGGTCCGTCACGCCCGGCGGATTGAAGGCTTCCGCGATTACGTCTCCGCGCGTCACATCCACCTCGTTGGCGAGGGTTAGCGTCACGGAGTCGCCTCGCTCGGCCCGCTCCCGGGCCCCCTGCCATACCACGATCGACTCCACGAGGGTCTCGGTTCCCGACGGGGATATGCGCACGCGGTCCCCCACGGCGACCCTGCCGGCCGCGATCCGGCCGCTGTAGCCGCGAAGGTCGGGGCTGGGCCGGTTGACGTACTGGACGGGCATCCGGAAGGACTCCCTTTCGATGGACGATTCGACATCGACCGTCTCCAGGTGCTCGAGCAGCGTCGGGCCGGAATACCACTCGGCCGAATCGCGGCGGCGCGTGAGATTGTCTCCCGTAAGCGAGGATACGGGCATGATCCGCAGGTTCTCGACAGCCGAATCCCGCGCCAGTGACCGGTACTCGTCCGCAATCGCCTGGAAGATGCTCCGGTCCCAGAGCACCAGATCCATCTTGTTGACCGCAAGGACCACGTGCCGGATCCCGAACATGGCGGCGATGCGGGTATGGCGCGCGGTCTGGGGCAGGATCCCCTTGCGGGCGTCGGCCACAACGACCGCCAGCTCGGCGTTCGAGGCGCCGGTCGCCATGTTGCGGGTGTATTGTTCGTGTCCGGGCGCGTCGGCGACGATGAAACGGCGCCGGGCCGTCTCGAAACTGCGGTAGGCGACGTCGATGGTGATGCCCTGCTCGCGCTCGTCGCGCAGACCGTCGACCAGGAGCGCCAGATCCGCCTCGTCGCCCCGGGTTCCCCAGCGTCGGGAGTCCTCCTCCACCTTGCGCATCTGATCGGCGAAGACCTGCCGGCAGTCGCAGAGCAGCCGGCCGAGAAGGGTGCTCTTGCCGTCGTCCACGGCACCGCACAGGACGAAGCGAAGGGGGAGAGCGGATGGTGCCGGGGCAGATCGGTTCATGAATAGCCAAGGATCTCCTGTCCGGGCGCGCAAGCCTCTGCAAGCCGGATCTGTTGCTCGGAGGGCAGGCGCTTCCACCTCGGTTCCCCTTCCCGCGGCAGACCGGCCACCTCGTCGAGCCAGCGGGCGTCGGCCAGTTCCGGCCCAACGAAGTCGGCGAAGCGCGCCATCTCCTCCCTTGGCGACCGGAGCAGCGATTCAAAACGCAAGGAAAGCACCCGTTGGGGAGGAAGCGTGTCCCGGAACGTCGTTCCCCTCTCGATCATGCCGATCCAG
>VYDD01000249.1:0-2265 GCA_009843625.1 Gammaproteobacteria bacterium
GATCGAGCCCATGGAGGGCAAGCTGCTTGTCGGGAAGGGTAGCCTGATCGAGGAATCCCAGGCGAAGTGGATCGAGGACGACGCGGGATTCCAGTCCGTGCGCATCCGCTCGGTGCTCACCTGCGATTCCAGGCGCGGGATCTGCCAGAGGTGCTACGGCCGCAATCTGGCCACCATGCAGATGGTGGACGTGGGCGAGGCGGTCGGAATCCTTGCCGCGCAGTCCATCGGCGAGCCCGGGACCCAGTTGACCCTGCGCACCTTCCACATCGGCGGAACCGCCGCCCGCATCGCCCAGTTGACGCAGAGGAAGTCGAAGATCGACGGCGTCGTGGCGCTGGAGCGGGTGACGACCGTGGAAACCGAAGAGGGTGCGCGGCAGGGCGAGCGCATCGTGACCTCCCGCGAGGGACAGATCATCCTGAAAACGCCGGCGGGCGCCGTCCGAAGCGAGCTGGCGGTCCCGTATGGCGCCACGCTCGCGGTCCGGGAGGGCGACGTCGTGGAGGAAGGCGGGCTGCTCTTCAGCTGGGACCCGTATTCGGAGCCGATCGTAGCGGACTGCCCCGGCACCCTGAGGTATTCGGACATCGTCGAAGACCAGACCATGAGGGAGGAACTCGACGAGACGACCGGCCGCCGCCAGATGATCGTCACCGAGGACCGGAACAAGAAGCTGCACCCAGCCATCGAGATCCGGCAGGGCGAAGTCAAGGCGCGGGAGTTCATCATTCCGGCGGGCGCCGAGCTGATCGCGAAGCACGGCGAACAGGTCATGCCAGGACAGACCATCGCCAAGATCAGCCGCGAGGTCTACAAGACCCGCGACATTACCGGCGGACTCCCGCGCGTGGCCGAGCTGTTCGAGGCCCGCCGGCCCAAGGATCCCGCCGTGATCGCCGAGATCGAGGGACGGGTCAGCTTCGGGGACATCAAGCGCGGAAAGCGCAAGGTGGTGGTCACGCCCGAGCACGGAGATCCCCGCGAATACGACGTTCCGGTCGCAAAGCACCTGCGCGCCCACGAGGGCGACTTGGTGCACGCCGGAGACCGGATCTCGGAAGGCCCGATCAACCCGCACGACATCCTGCGCGTGAAGGGTCCCCGCGCGGTTCAGGAGTACCTCCTCAACGAAATCCAGGAGGTGTATCGGCTGCAGGGGGTCAGAATCAACGACAAGCACATCGCCGTCATCGTGCGCCAGATGCTCAAGAAGGTCCGCGTCACCGACTCCGGGGACACCACGTTCCTCGAAGGCGAGAGCGTGGATCGAGCCGAGTTTCTCGCGGTCAACGAGGAGTTGCCGGAGGAAGGGAGGACCGCGCGCTCCGAGCCGCTCCTGCTGGGCATCACGAAGGCCAGCCTCACGACCGAGTCCTTCATCTCCGCGGCTTCCTTCCAGGAGACCACGCGGGTGCTGACGGACGCTGCGGTCAGGGGCGCCCGCGACCACCTCAAGGGGCTGAAGGAAAACATCATCATCGGCCACCTGATTCCGGCGGGCACCGGCATCCACCGGTACCAGCACGTCGAGTTCATGGTCGAACAGCAGTTCTACGACGAAGAGATCCTGCCCCTGGCGGAGCCGGAGGGCCTGCTGGCCGGGTTCACCGCGGAGGAGACGGCGCTCGAGTAGCCCACGGCGCGGCGGTGTGTCCGGCGTTGACACGGGCGAACGCTTTCGTATCTTTGAAAGCTGCACAGGAGATGCCTGATGGCTCTCCGGGAGTCCTCCCGGACCTGTCCGGGAGGGCCGTGTGGCCGGAAGCAAGCGCTCGTCGTCACGCGGAAACGCCCGACTGCTGAAACCAATCGTATGCCGACCATCAACCAGCTCGTGCGCAAGGGTCGCCGGTCCGTTCGGAAGAAGAACAAATCGCCGGCCCTCCAGAAGAACCCTCAGAAACGGGGCGTTTGCACCCGTGTGTACACCACCACCCCCAAGAAGCCCAACTCGGCGCTGCGCAAGGTTGCGCGCGTCAGGCTGACCAACGGGTACGAGGTGACTTCGTACATCGGTGGCGAAGGACACAACCTCCAGGAGCACTCCATCGTGCTCATTCGGGGAGGCCGGGTGAGGGACCTGCCCGGCGTGCGCTACCACGTCGTGCGCGGCACGCTGGACACTTCGGGAGTGGGCGACCGCCGCCGGGGCCGGGCGAAGTACGGAACCAAGGAACCCAGGTAGGTCATGAGCCGCCGCACGCGCGCCGAAAAGAGGGAGATCGCGGGGGATCCGCGCTACGAGGAGGTTGTGGCCCAGAA
>VYDD01000249.1:2275-2570 GCA_009843625.1 Gammaproteobacteria bacterium
AGGTACGCAGGATAAAGAAGAAGGTAGTCCCGCACCGGATGGCCTAAGCCAACAAGGCGTGCGCCCCCTATCGCTGGTAGCCGTTTCCCAGCTGCGGCGCGCAGGCTGGCGCCGGGGTAGCGGGGGTTCCCGAAGGTCGGACCCTCGCGGCACAAGGCAGGCGGCTTCCAACCGGCAGGTGGGTTGGCCCGGCCGAATCTGCACTCGTGGCCTCGGAGTTCCTGCGCTTTTTTTGCGTACCGACGACAGAAACACAGGAGTTGAAGGAATACATCGGATGCCCAGGCATACACCG
>VYDD01000228.1 GCA_009843625.1 Gammaproteobacteria bacterium
GATGCCGCAGGCCGAGGAGTTCTACCGCGCGCTGAAGGTGCTCGGCCAGGAGACGATGCACGTCAAGATTCCGGACGAGTACCACGGCTCGCGCTCCGTGTCGCACCGGATCATGACGCAGCTCTACATCAAGGCGTGGTTCGACAAGTACCGGACGGGGGCGGTGACGGAGGAGGACGGCGGGTAGGCAGCCGCGTCTCGGTGCCGTGGCTGGGCCACCGAATTCACCAAATTCCGCGCCCGACGGCCACATCGCCGGCCCCGGACAGAATTGCCCTGTCACCAGTGGCCAGCCGAACCCCGAGCTGCCGTGCGGCCACCACGAATTCGGCGTCGTATGCACTGAGCCGGCACTCGAGAGCGACGTCCAGGACGCGGTCGGCCGACACGCTCACCACCCGGGGGCCCAGCACCGTGGCCGCGTCGTCGCACATGGCCTTGGCCTGGTCCGGAGTGATTGAGCCGCGGCGCACGAAGCCCAGGAGCACGTTCGTCAACTCGCTTGTCAGGACCGGGGGCGCGGCCCACTCCGGGTCCTTGAGAAAGAGCCGCGCGGCGTCGGCTCCCTGACGGCCTCCGACGACGAACCGCACCATTACGTTCGTGTCGACGACGATCATGGACGTCCCCGGTTCAGCCGCCTCTTCTTCACCGTCGCCAACGCCCGCCTATTCGCCTCTCCTCCAGCGCCTGCGCCCTTCGTCGCGAAGCCGGCGCAGTCTCTTCTCGTTCAGGTCGATGGGCTCGAGCGCCTCGTGGCGACGGCGGATCCGTTCCAGGAGAGCGGCCGCATCCACCGGCTGCGGGCGGACCGAAGCCGCCAGCCTGGCGAGGATTTCTCCATTCAGGCTGCGATGACTTCTCTTCGCGGCCGCCTTCAAGTCTTGATGCAACTGTTCCGGAATCCCCCGGAGCGCCACGTCGGGCATGCTCCCCACCTCCTCCGAGTCTCAAATGATATCGTTACGATATCATAATAACATCACCGGCCCCGGAACGCCTCCCACAGGCGGTCGACCGACCCCTCCGACTGGGCCGCGCTCCGCCCGGACATCGCGGAGCCGAACGGCGTCGACAAGCCGTGAATCTGCTCCTCGACACCCATATCTGCCTCTGGAGCCTGCTGGATCCCGACCGGCTCTGCGGCCGGGCGCGCAACGAGCTGATCGACCCGGCGAACACCCTGGCCCTCTCATCCGTCAGCGTCTGGGAAGCGCTGGTGCTGGCGGAGAAGAAACGCGTGCTGCTCCGCCCCGATCCCTGGAGCTGGATCCGTACCGCTCTGACCGTCCGGCCCCTGCGTGAACTCCCCGTGACGTTCGACATCGCGTTGGGCAGCCGAACCGTCCGCCTCGGTCATGACGATCCGGCCGATCGCTTCATCGCGGCCACCGCCGTGGCGCACGGACACACCCTGGTCACCGCGGATGCGTCGCTCCTGCGGTGCCCCGACATCCGGGTGATGCCGGGCGTCTGAAGGCGATTGACCTTAGCCCCCGCGGGTGCCGTTCGGAACCGGGTGCTCCGGGGTCAGCAGCGCCGGTCGGAGGCCATCCTCGTAGCCGACGTCGAAGAGCATTCCCTCCGAGACTTCCCCCATCATCTTCCTTGGCTCCAGGTTGACGATGAACAACGCCTGCCGGCCTTCGATCTCGGTCGGATCTTCGCGCTCCTGCTTCATTCCCGCGAGGATCGTCCGCTTGTGGTCGCCGAAATCGACCCTGAGTCGAACGAGCTTGTGTGACCTTTCAACGTCGCTGACGCTCTCGATCGTGCCGACGCGGGCGTCAACCTGATTGACGACACCGATGTTGATGGTGGGCTTGACGCGTGCAGGCTTCATTTCCGGCAACCCGATCCCTCCCCTGGAGCGTTCTCCGGCCGCGCCGATTCGCGGCCGCTGGCCAGCGAAAGGTAGACGCGAGCCCGGAAGCGTGGAAGCTTGACCGAATGAAACGAAAGCTGATGATCTACGGTGCGACCGGGTGTCACAAGTGTTGACAACATGCACACGTTGGATGTTGATTGGATCATGCCTCCCGACTTCGATTGGAACGTGGAGAAGAACGAGCGACTCGTCGAGCAACGAGGCATCTCGTTCGAACGCATCGTTTCCGCCATCGAGCAGGGCGGTTTGGTGGATGTCCTGGAGCATCCAAATCAGGACCGGTACCGGGGCCAGATGATCTACGTCGTCGACGTTGAAGAGTATCTCTACCTGGTACCGTTCGTTACCAGCGCGGACGGCACGCGTTTCTTGAAGACCATCATCCCCAGTCGAAAGGCGACGAGACACTACCGGAAGAGGCGATGATCGTGAGTGACCAACTGAACACCGAAGAGCGGGAGATCCTGGAGGCATTCGAACGAGGTGAATTGAGGCCCGCTCCGAGGGCGGATCGTGAGATGCAAATCGCGCCTCAAGCGGCCCGCAGTACCTTCAAGAAGAGCCGAAGGGTCAACCTGCGGGTAACGGAACTCGATTTTTCCCGAGCCCACGCGAGGGCGCGCGAGGAGGGCATTCCCTATCAGACGCTGCTGTCGAGCGTCATCCACAAGTACCTGGC
>VYDD01000321.1:0-2087 GCA_009843625.1 Gammaproteobacteria bacterium
GTCCGCCACCGCGGCCACGTCGGCGGCCTGCGCGGGGGTGGAGATCCCGAACCCCACCACGACCGGGATGCCGCCCGCCCGCCGCTTGACCGCCTCGACCTCCCGCGCCAGCGCCCGCCGAAGCTGCGCCCGCGCCCCGGTAATGCCCGTGCGCGAGATGTAGTACAGGAAGCCAGCGCCCGCGCCCGCGATCCCGGTGATCCGCTCGGGTGAGGTGGTCGGGGCGATCAGGCGGATCAGGTCGAGGCCGTGCGCCGCCAGCCGCTCCTCCAGCGCGGGGTCGGCCCCCGCGGGCACGTCGGTCAGGAGCAGCCCCTGGGCACCGGCGCGGGCGGCTGCGCGGGCGAACTCGTCGACGCCGTAGCACAGGATGGGGTTCAGGTAGCCGAAGAGAACCACCGGAGTGTCGTGTTCGGCGCGGAAGGCCCGCAGCACCTCGAGCGTGCCCTCGGTGGTCATGCCCCCCTCGAGCGCCTGGAACGAGGAGCGCTGGATTGTGGGTCCGTCCGCGAGAGGGTCGCTGAACGGGATGCCCAGCTCGATGATGTCCGCTCCCGCACGCGCCATCTTCCGCAGCAGCTCAAGGGACTGGGGCGCATCCGGATAGCCGCAGGTCAGGAACGGGATCAGCGCGGCGCGGCCCTCGGCCCGGCAACGCGCGAAGCACTGGGCGAGGGACACGCCAGCCCGGGCACGAGCCCCGCTACTCATCGGCCTCGGTCCCCGACAGCCGCGCCACATGCGCGACATCCTTGTCCCCGCGGCCGCTCAGGCACACCACGACCGGTCCGTGGCGAGCCAGCTCCCCCCCCGCCTCGAAGACGTGCGCCATCGCGTGCGCGCTCTCGAGCGCCGGGATGAGGCCCTCCAGGCGGGAGAGCCGGTGGAAGGCGGCCAGCGCCCGATCGTCCGTGACCGTCACGTATTCCGCCCGGCCCTCGTCGAGGAGCCAGGAGTGCTCCGGCCCCACGCCCGGGTAGTCGAGCCCGGCGGAGATGGAGTGAGCGGGAGCCACCTGCCCGTCGGCGTCCTGGAGCAGGTAGCTCAGCGACCCGTGCAGGACACCCGGCGTGCCCGCGGCCAGCGGCGCCGAGTGCCGACCGCTGTCCAGTCCCTCGCCCGCCGCCTCGACCCCGACCAGCCGCACATCCCCGAAGGGAACGAAGGCGTGGAAGATGCCCATGGCGTTGGACCCCCCGCCGACGCACGCGACCACCGAACCGGGGAGCCTGCCCTCGGCGGCCTCCAGCTGCGCGCGCGTCTCGTCCCCGATGACGGCCTGGAAGTCGCGAACCATGCGTGGAAAGGGATCGGGCCCCACCACGGAACCGATGATGTAGTGGGTGTCGCGCACGTTGGTCACCCAGTCGCGGATGGCCTCGTTGGTGGCGTCCTTGAGCGTGCACGAACCCGAGTCCACCGGACGCACCTCGGCCCCCAGCAGCTCCATGCGATAGACGTTCAGCGCCTGGCGCTCGACATCCTCCGTGCCCATGTAGACCACGCACTCGAGGTCGAAGAGCGCGCACACGGTCGCGGTGGCCACCCCGTGTTGCCCGGCGCCGGTTTCGGCGATGATGCGGCGCTTGCCCATCCAGCGCGCCAGCAGCGCCTGCCCGAGGGTGTTGTTGATCTTGTGGGCGCCGGTGTGGTTGAGGTCCTCGCGCTTCAGGTAGACGGGACCCGCGCCGATGGCTTCCTCCACGCGGGGAGCGCGGTAGAGGGGGGAGGGCCGGCCGGCGTAGTTCTCGAGCAGGCCTCCAAGTTCCGCGGCGAAGGCCGGGTCGGCCGAGGCGTCCCGATAGGCCGCGGTGAGCTCGTCCAGCGCGGTGATGAGGGTCTCGGGCACGTAGCGGCCGCCGTACGGGCCGAAGCGGTCCGCGGCCGAGGGTGCGCCCGGGGTCACGAGTCACCTCCGTTGCCCTGCGCGGCGCGCACGAAGCCCCGCACCTTCGCGGGGTCCTTCACGCCCACCCGTCGCTCCACCCCGGAGCTGGCGTCAACGACGTGCGGGCGCAGGATCGACACGGCCTCCGCCACGTTGCCGGGGTTGAGGCCCCCGGCGGCCACGAAGCGCTGTCCGGGGG
>VYDD01000321.1:2097-2566 GCA_009843625.1 Gammaproteobacteria bacterium
CGGCCAGGCTCTGCCAGGGGAAGCGGGTACCGGTTCCGCCGGGCAGCTTCTCGTGCCATCCGTCGAAGAGGAGGCCGTCGGCGGCATCTCCGTACCGGTCGAGCGCGGTCAGGGCGTCCGCCGCGTCGCGCACGGGCGCGGCCTTCCACACCGTCCAGGGGCCGCTCGCGCGCAGGCGGGCGACGGTCTCCGGATCTTCGCGGCCGTGCAGCTGCACCACGGACGCCCCGGTCTCGCGCGCCGCCGCCACCGCCTGGTCGAGGGTCGGGTCGACCAGAAGGATCACCAGCGGGATGCCGGCGGCCTCCGCCACCGCCCGCGCGGTGGGGATGTCCACGCTGCGCGAGAACCCGGGGGTGAGCACGGCGCCCACATAGGTCGCGCCCGCCTGCGCGGCGAGGCGGCCGGCCGCGGGGCGGGTGATCCCGCAGATCTTCACTTCAGCCACGGGGGCGGGTCCGGTGGAGGG
>VYDD01000180.1 GCA_009843625.1 Gammaproteobacteria bacterium
AACCGGAACACCTTCCAAGTTGTACGGATCCGCGCGTCCACCCTTCTCATTATCCCGGAGCGAGCTTGCCCCATCCGCAGCCAGGCGCCCGCTCGGGCAGCGAACCCGTCCGCCGGGTGACCGAGGCGACTCGGCATGGGCCGATCCCCCTGCGCGTGCACCCCGAGTGGGCCCGCGCGTTTCCCTGGGTGGTTCAGGGAACCACGGTGCGCGCCGGCGGCGAAGCTCGCGACAGGGACCGCGACCGCGCCGCTCGCACCGGCGCCGGGGAACGCCCGACCGCCGGAGCCGACGGCGGAACAGACGCCGACGCCGACTTCGGACTCTTCACGGGCGCGCCCGCGGGCGAGGTGATGAAGCGGTGGGAATGTCTGGCGGAGGACACGGGATGCGGCAGCATGGTGCACGCCCGCCAGGTCCACGGGCGCGCGGTCACCCTGCACGAGGCGACCCCCCCAGGTCTCCTCCTGGTCCCGCCCTGCGACGGGCACGCCACACACCAGCCCGGCACGCTGCTCGCGGTCTCCGTGGCCGACTGCGTGCCCGTCTTCGTGGTCGCGCCCCGCGCCCGGGCCGTGATGCTGCTGCACGCGGGCTGGCGGGGGGTCGCAGGCGGCATCCTGGAAGCGGGCCTCGCGATGCTGGAACGGGACTTCGGCACCCACGCGCGCGAGGCCCACATGCACATGGGACCGGCCATCTGCGGGCGCTGCTACGAGGTGGGCCGGGAGGTACACGAGGCGCTGGGGCTGCCCCGGCCGGCCTCCCCCGGCCAGCCGGTCGATCTGCGGCGCGTGCTGGTCGACCGCGCCCTCTTCGCCGGCGCCGATCCCGCACACCTGACGACCTCCACCTTTTGCACCCGATGCGCGGACGCGCCATTCTTCTCGCACAGAGGCGGGGACGCCGGGCGCCAGATCGCGGTGCTGGGCATCACGCCGGACGACTTCGGATCCCCGGGAGGGGAATGGCTCGACGACCATCGCCGGGAGCGGAACCGGCAGCCCGTGGAAGACCGCTAGTGGACCGCTCCTTGCAGGACTTGCGCGCGGACCCCTCTGTGGGGCTTTGCTCGGTCTGCGCGCACAGCAGGGTGACGGGAAACCGGAGAGGCTCCATCTTCTGGCTCTGCCGGCGCTCGGCCGAGGATGCGCGCTTCCGGCGCTACCCGCGCCTCCCGGTGGCGCGCTGCGCGGGATTCGAGCCCGCCGCGGCCGGACGGATGGACGAGGACCGCGAGGACCAGGAGCCACAGGCTCCAGACAGCGCGAACCAGCAACGAAACCGAACGGGGAGAACCGAAGAATGAGCGAACCCTTCTACGTGTCCAGAGTGGGATTCGAGAAGGTGGCCGGCGCGCGCAGGCGCGGGCGCCTTCCCGCCGGAGCCACCGTTGAACTCGGCGTCCACGGGCCCGTCAAGAGCCACTACCGGCTCGATGCCGAACCGGATCAGCCCCTCGCCGTGGACTACGTCGTCGCCGCCGCGGGCGGGTGACTGCTCGGAACCCTCAACGGCGCACTGGAAGTGCGCGGGATCAGCCTCACCCCGGACCAGATCAGCGCCCGGGCCGAAGGCTTCAACGAGATGGCGGGCCGGCTGCCGGTCCTCAAGCGCATTCACGTTCACTACCGGCTCTCGATCCCCGAGGGATCGCGCGCGCCCACCGACCGGGCCCTGGCCAGCCATGTCGACAAGTGCCCCACGGCCGCAAGCCTGCGGGACGCCATCGACATCACGTGGAGCGCGGACATCGTCGAACACGCCGCCGACGCGTGATCTTCCCCGCCCCCGCATCGCCTGAGGGATCCCGTGCCTGAGCTGCTGGCGCAGACGATCATCGGCCTCTCCCTGGCGGTGCTGGCCCTGCTGCTGCCGTTCGCCGCCCACCGGACGTACCTGTTGCTGCTCAGCCGCCGGCCGCCCCCGGAGCTGCCGCGCAGGTGGTCCGGCCGTTTGCCGCCGGTCACCGTCCAGCTTCCCCTGTACAACGAGGCCCCGGTCGCCCGCCGGGTAATCGACGCCGCCTGCTCGCTCGACTATCCGGCGCGCGCCCTCGAGATCCAGGTGCTGGACGACTCCACCGACGAGACCGTGGAGCTCGTCGCCCGGCGGGTGGCGTGGTGGCGGGCGCGGGGCGTGAACGTGTGCCACATCCGCCGCCGCGAGCGCTCCGGCTTCAAGGCGGGTGCCCTGGCCGCGGGGGTACGCCGCGCCCAGGGTGAGTTCCTGCTCGTGCTGGACTCGGATTTCGTGCCCGAGCCGGATCTCGTCAGGAAGCTGCTGCCTCCCTTCCGGCTGCCCCGGGTGGGGATGGTACAGGCCCGCTGGGATCATCTCAACGAAGACGCCAACTGGCTCACCCGCGCCCAGAGCCTCCTTCTCGACGGGCACTTCTTCTTCGAGCACGGCGGACGCTACCGGGGGGGGCTCTTCTTCAACTTCAACGGCACCGCGGGCATGTGGCGGCGCGAATGCCTCGAGGACGCGGGGGGATGGCAGGCGGACACCCTCACCGAAGACCTCGACATCAGCTACCGCGCGCAGATGCGGGGATGGCGC
>VYDD01000122.1 GCA_009843625.1 Gammaproteobacteria bacterium
TCGGGGGCGGCGGGCAGAACACGCCCGCCACGTCCGGCTGGTCGAAGAGCGAGAGGAAGACGCTGATCCCCTCGACGATCGAGGTGCGGAGCTTCGCGTCGAGCGCCGACCAGTCCTTGTCGTACCACCGCTCGATGGCCTCGACCCGCTCCCGGTACTCGCCGACCGCACCGCCCACGGCCGCCTCCACCGCGTAGGTGACTTCGAGCTTCGCCAGCTTGGCCCGCAGCTTGGCGTCCAGCCGCGACCGCACCCGGTCGGAGCCGACCGGATCCCATTCCCATTTCTTGAGCGCGTCGGCGTGGGTGATCATGGCGTCGTTGGGGATGACGGCATCCACCGGGGATACCTGGTCCGCCAGGTCCCGGGCCTCGCGGATCTTCCGGGCCAGAAGCTCCGCGTCCACCGTGCAGCGGTAGATGTCCCGGAGCGTGACCCAGCCCCCAGGCAGGAGGCGGTGCAACTCGACGATCCACCGGACGAGGTTCGTGTACGCCTGTTGCCAGAACGGTTCTCTGGACTTGCCAAAGAGCTGGTTGACGAGGGATGCGACGCCGTATGCGAGCGAGTAGGAGTCGAGCAGCGGATCGTCGAGCGGGTTCCACTGGAGCGACCCGCCGAGCCCGATTTCGAGGTAGTCGTCCGCACGCCCGGCGTCTTCGAGGATGCCGCGCACCTGATGGCAGAAGTCGCCTTTGACCTCCAGCACGAGCGCGCCCGCACGGCGCTTGGGATCGTCGGCCCGCCACGAGAGGATCTGGCGGGCGAAGGGGTACATGCAGCCGCTCGTCTTGCCCGTACCGACGGCACCCACGATGAGTGTGCCGGTGTAGAGCCCCTTCTCCGGGATCACGAGCCACGACGGCTGCTCGCTCTCTTCCGGCACGGTCGGATGGTGCAGCTCGCCGATCACGAGCGACGGCGCATCGTCGCCGGGCGAAGCGGGCCACTCGGGCAGCCTGCCGCGCCGCGTGGGCCGGAAGAGCGGCTGGAGCCAGACCCGCCAGACCGAGAGCGCGAACGAGCCCGCGAGCACGACCAGGACGGCGGGCCACGCGTGGTGCCAGACCCGGAGCGCGGCGTGCAGGCCCGGATCGTTCGAGGCGATCAGATCGAGGTACGGGTTCGCGCCCGGGGGCGGGAACGGCGCCTTCAGCGCCCGCGCGCCGACCGCGCCGATGGCGGACCCGATGACGGCGAGCGTGCCCGTTCTCATCGGCCGGACACCCTTCCTGGAAGGACTGCTGGCTGGGAGCGACCCCGCAGCGGCGGGGAGGATGGGGCTGTCCGGCTCCATCCACCCCGGCGCCAATCGAGGTTTGCCGAGATGGGGGGTCGCTCCCAGCCACGTCCAGGGAGCGCGGATCGGCACCCGCGCTCCGCTGGCCGTGGCCCAACCGCAAGCGCGCCAGCGACATCGACGGCTGGGGCCGTGTCCGGCCGAACCGCGATTTCGTGTCCGGCGACCCCCAAAGTGAGCCGGACACGCAGGACTTGCCACCTGCGTCCGCTGCCGGCGCTCAAAACACGTCCCCCGACAGGCGGCTCGAACGCCACACCGTGAAGCCGTCGATCATCGCTTCCGACGGCGCGGTTGGAAGCGCGGCCCGGAGTTCCGCGAGCCGGACCAGGCAGCCCCGGAGGCTGCCGTGCTCCCCGATCACGCACTCGTTCCTGCCGCGGATGCCCTGTTCGATCCGCTCGATGTCGCGGCGGATCTCGCGGCCGGTCGCGGACGCCTTCAAGCGGCCGGAGGACCGGACCGGGGAGGTCCAGTTGGCCAGAACGTTCTCCGCCCGGTCGAACTCCCCATCGCCCAGGACCACCGCGACGGCCTCGACCGGCAGGCCCCGGTCCCGCAGCGCGCCCCAGAGTTCCTGGTGGGTGCGGCCCCAGTGTTGGAGCCCCGTCGCGGTCTCGTGACCGGGATCGGCGTAGACGAACACCGCGCCCTTTGCGTCGAGCGCGACGGGCAGCTTGAGGGGGAAATGGCGGCGCGTATTGCCTCCGCCCCCCCGGTAGACGCGCACGGGGAGCAGCGCGCGCTCGATGCCGAGCGCCTCGAACGCACCGACCTTCTCGGGCTCGGTCGGGAGCCACACCTGGCCGGTGTGACCCATCACGTAGTCCAGCGAGAGCAGGCGGCGGAGGAGCACCGGGACGGAGGCGATCCGGCGATGGCGGATGTCCTCGGCCCCGAGCGCCCGGTAGACGGCGCGCGCGTAGATCCGGCAGACCCTTCGGCCCGCAAGCCGGTCCATGGACGCCATCCTCCGGTCCGTCATGTCCCGGATGAACCGGCGGGCGCTGCGGCGGTGGATCCCGAGCCAGTCGGAGAGTTGGTCGCGAGTGAACACGCCGCTGTGGAGGCACGCCAGCGCGACCCACTCGGCCTCTCGGCCCGTCCACCCGAACGCTTCGAGCGCCTTCTCGCGGCCCTTGAGATGCGCGATCATCGCTCGTCTCCCGTCACGAGCGCCCGGTCGGCCCGCATGTAGGTGACGAGGAGCCCCATCGGGTTGTGGACGACCAGCTCGGGCGGGATCGA
>VYDD01000305.1 GCA_009843625.1 Gammaproteobacteria bacterium
AGGACGCGCACGATTCCTCCGCACCATAGGCGTTCAGCAAGATCCCACAACGTCTCGTAGTTCTGATAACCCGTTGCCATAACTTGTGTTGTACGTCCCTTGACGGTTCAGGCGATTCCGTGTAGTCTTGTTCCGTTAGTGATAACCTATGGTGATAATCAGAATCCATACGGAGCACGCCGTGACGCGACCCAAACGCCTGAGCGCCGCGTTCGTTCGGACCGTCAAGCGACCGGGGCGGTACGGGGACGGTCGCGGCGGATACGGGCTCTCGCTGCTGGTCAAGCCCACCGCCTCCGGGTGGCTGTCGAAGACCTGGGCGCAGCGGATGCGGATCGGGGGCAGGCCCTTCAACGTCGGGCTGGGTCCCTATCCGGTCGTGACGCTGGCCGAGGCGCGGGCGAAGGCGTTAGAGAATCGGCGCGCCATCCAGAAGGGCATGGATCCGCGCAGCGGCGGCATGCCGACGTTCGAGCGGGCGGCCGAGAAGGTGATCGCGCTCCACGCGAAGAACTGGAAGGGCGACGCCAGCGAGAAGCAGTGGCGGCAGTGTCTTCGGGACTACGTGTTCCCAACGCTTGGACGCAAGCGGGTGGGCGAGATCACGACCGCCGACGTGCTGGCCTGTCTGGCGCCGATCTGGAACGAGAAGCGGCCCACGGCGGCGCGGGTGCGCCGGCGCATCGGCGCGGTGATGAAGTGGGCGGTGGCCAGGGGCTACCGGGAGGACAACCCGGCGGGCGACGCCATCGCGGCGGCGCTGCCGCGGGGCACGCGCCACCGGACGCACTTCCGGGCCCTTCCCCACGGCGAGGTAGGGGCGGCGCTCGGGGCGGTCCGGGAGTCGGACGCGTGGTTGGGCATCCGGCTGTGTCTGGAGTTCGTGGCCCTGACGGCGACGAGGAGCGGCGAGGCGCGGAGGGCGCGCTGGCCGGAGATCGACCGGGACCGCGCAACGTGGACGGTGCCCGCCGAGCGCATGAAGACCGGGCGGGAGCATCGGGTGCCCCTTTCGACGGGCGCGCTGGCGGTGCTGGAGGAGGCCCGGGAGATCGAGAACGGATCGGGGCTGATCTTCCCCAGCTTCAAGGGACGGGAGCTGCGGAGCCCTCAGGTGGCGGGGGCGTTTCGGGACCTCGGGATCCCCAGCACGGTGCACGGGCTGCGGAGTTCATTCCGCGACTGGGCCGCGGAGACGGGCGTGGACCGCACGGTCGCCGAGGCGGCGCTGGCGCACAAGGTCGGCGGGGTCGAGGGGGCGTACTTCAGGAGCGACCTGTTCGAGCGCCGACGCGAGGTCATGCAGGACTGGTCGGCGTATCTGGCGGCCGGGAGAGGGGGCGCGGGGAGCTGATCCGAGCCCGCGACCGGGCTCGGAGGACGTCTTCGGGACCCACCGGGGGCGTTTCGGGTGTTCTACGGGCCTCAGGATCGCCTGAGATCGACGATCGCCGGTCTCCGAGGGGTACGGGCAGGGTGGAAACCGGGGCGCGGCAGGGGAGCGCCGGGGGTTGCGTCTTCGCCGTCCTTGAGGCGGTCGGCCAGGAGGCCGGGGAGCGTGCCGGCGACGGCCCGGTGGACGCTGTTCCGGACGGTGCCCCGCGAGGCGGTTTCGGCACCGTCCCCAAGGGCTGGCTGACGACCGTTAAGGGTCGTAAGCCAGCACACGCGATGTTGAACATCGCGACTGGCGAGGGGTGCTCCGCCCCCCCTCGACCCCCCAGAAAAACTCCGCTCCGGAAGCGTTCGCGGTTGAGGTTGTTCGCCCTCCCTTCCGCCTGGCCGAAGGTTCCATGCGGCCGGTCGCCGCGTTTCTCCCGCCGACCACGGATCACCGCCGGTCGAGGCCGTCGATTTCGCGGGCGACTCCTGCGTCGCGACCGGCGGGCGGCGTGCTCGGCGTTACCACCGCTTCGGCGCCGGTCCCCCCGGCCTCCGGGACGGACTCCGCCCGTCCCTACGCCGGGGTCGAGCCCCTTCTCAACCCGGCGCAGCCCGATCGTCCGCAAGCGCGGAAGACTCGGGACCCGCAGTCGCCGAGAACGTCCTCCTCCCCGGAGTCTTCGGAGGGTACCGTCGCCATCAACGGCTCCTCCGCCAACGCCGTTCTCCTACCCGTCAGTGCTCGTTAGCGTCCGCCTCCCCGAGGCAAAGGGAACGGCTTCGAGTCGGTCTCGCACTCGTCCACAGACCTCTCTTGAGATCCAATGGATTCCTAGCTCAGGATGTGGATACCGATAGTGATAACCTGCGCTGGCTAGTCGTTGTATTATGTTGTGGTCATGTCAGTTACAGAATTATCGGATCGGACGATTCCGCCGCACATCCGGCGGGCGCTGGAGGAGCGCGACCGGGGATGCCGCTTTCCCGGGTGTGGCTGCCGGTTCACCGAGGCGCATCACGTGAAGCACTGGGCCGACGGGGGCGAAACGAGCCTCGGGAACACAGTGCTGCTCTGCCGGCGACATCATCGCGCCGTTCACGAGGGGCGGATGAAGTTGTCGGTGGCCACGGACGGGACGGTGGTGTTCTTCACGCGCGGCGGGAA
>VYDD01000298.1 GCA_009843625.1 Gammaproteobacteria bacterium
GAGGAAGACCTGCTTGGCCGAGATTGCGGCGAAAACCGGTTGGAACGAGTACCTTAGCCGATCCGCATTGACGCGCACGCGGTTTCGACGTTTCTCCCTGATCGGGTGGGTATGCCGAACGGCGGGGGCTCCTCTCGGGGCACGAAACGCCGACCGCCGCGACTCCGTAAGCCGTTCACATGGGAACACTGGACCACACCGGCCGGAAATGCACGCAATCCAGACCTTCGAACTGACCAAGCGTTACGGCTCCCGACCCGCGAAGTCGGTGCTGGCCGTGGACCGGATCTCCTTCGCCGTCGAACAGGGCCAGGTCTTCGGCTTCCTCGGTCCCAACGGAAGCGGAAAGACGACCACCATCGGGATGCTCGTGGGCACCATCAAGCCGACGGACGGCAGCTTCAACCTGTTCGGCGCTTCCGGCCCCAAGGCCCTCATGTCCGTCCGCGCCCGCGTCGGCGCCACGCTGGAGACTCCCAACTTCTACCCGTACATGAGCGGCCGCGACAACCTGCGCGTCGCTGCCGCGGTGAAGGGAGTGGACCGTCCCCGCATCGGGGAGTGCCTCGAACTCGTCGGCTTGTCCGACCGAGCGAACCATCGCTTCAAGACCTACTCGCTCGGCATGAAGCAGCGGCTGGCGCTCGCGGCCACCATGCTGAGCGACCCCGAACTCATCATCCTGGACGAACCCGCCAACGGGCTCGACCCACAGGGAATCCGGGAGATCCGCGAGATCATCGGCATCCTCGCGGACCGCGGCAAGACGATCTTCCTGTCGAGCCACCTGCTCGCGGAAGTCGAGCGCACCTGCTCCCATGTCGCGATCATTCGGAAGGGGCGGATCGTCACTTGGGGTGCCGTAGCGGACGTGGTGGGCGAAGGGAGCGCGGTGCTGCTTCGCGCGGACGACACCAAAGCCTTGGCGGGCGCGATGGAAGCCTATCCGGGCGCGTCATCGGTGCGCCGTACCGATGACGGCCTCGTCGCCACGCTGGACTCGGGCGACTTGGCGAGCGTGACGCGCTACTTGGCGGGGCAAGGGATCTATCTGTCCCATCTTGCGCCGTACCGACCGAGCTTGGAGGAGGTCTTTATCGACGTCACCCAGGGTGCGGTGGATTCGATGACGGAGATGGCATCTTGAAGATCCTTCGCGTACTGCTGCGAATCGAATGGCTCAAGGCGGTCAAGCGGCGGGCCTTCTGGGTGGCCGTGGCCGCGTTTGCCGCGTTCACCGCGTTGCCCGCCATCGAGAGGGTCCGCAACGCCCGCAGCGATCCGAACGCGGTCTTCGCGCTGCCGGAGAGCTGGCCGGACATTCTGGGTACGGCCGCCGGGGTCGGACCGCTCTTCATCGGTGTCCTGATGATCCTTCTCGTCGCGCCGGAGTTCTCGTGGCGCACGGCCCGCCAGAACGTGATCGACGGGCTCAGCAAGGAGCGGTTCTACGCGGGGAAGCTCATGTTGCTCGCCGCACTCGTGCTGCTCTTCATGGCAGCGATGGTCCTCATCGGCGTCGGCGGCGCGATGCTCAGCCCTGGCGAGGGCGGTCCCGGCATCGTCCGGTCGCGCGAGGTAGGCTACTTGAGCGGTCTCGCGCTTGGCATGCTGCTCTTTGGGAGCGCGGGGCTGATGCTGTCGGTGCACCTCCGCTCCTCGGGAGCCGCGTTGGGCATCCTGTTCCTGTTCCTGTTCGTCGAAGAGGGTGTCGCAAGACTGATGCTGGGAACGGGACGTGAGTCGCTACGGAGCGTCGCGGCGTTCCTTCCATTCAACGTGGTCGAGGATCTCGGGGACGACCTGGCCCACTATCCGGGGGTGCTGGCCGAAGTGAACGCGGATCGGGCGGAGCGGGGTCTCGCATCCTGGGAGTTCCCAGATGTCGAAGTGCTCGCCGTCGCGGCGTTGGCCTACAGCGCGTTCTTTCTCGGGCTCTCGCTCCTGAACATGCGCAGGCGCGACCTGTGAGACTGTCCGCAGAGCTTCGTCAAAGTCGGCTCCTCGCAGGTCATGGAGGACAATCTGGCTCCCGGGCCGGAAAAGGAGAGGAAGCCATGAAGAAGTTGGCAGCGCCGCCGGTAGGCGGTTTGCACGCTGGCCTCGGCAGACTGCTGGTGGTTGCGGTGGCGGCCATCGGAGCCGCGTGTGCCTCGGGCGGCGGTGGCTGGTCGGTGCCAGCGTCGGCGCAGTTGACGGAATCCTACCTGCTCGGCTGCTACGATGTCGCCGAGGGCGAGTGGACGGAGGAAAGACCCGGCGACCGGTTCCGGGCGGACATGTCCACGGTGCGAATGGGGCCTATACCCAGTTCCCAGGGCTTGGACTCGGCCTTCTACCAAGTTCCGCCCCGCCTTCGCTTGGCCGCTCCGTCCGACGACACGAGGTATCTCGGCAACGTTGGACCGATCATCGTGCCCGCGGATGCCATCCCGACACCGCACACGTACATGACCCACCGCGTTCGCAACGACACGCTCAGGCTCTTGTTCTCCACAGGCTGCTACGGCGTTATAGCGCACCTGGTGCCGCATG
>VYDD01000494.1 GCA_009843625.1 Gammaproteobacteria bacterium
CACCCCGCTCCACGCCATCCCGCCCGCGCCGTCGTGTTCACGGCCCGCCCGCTCCGCCTTTCCATCGGAGTTCCCCTTGGACATCGCCGAACTCAAGAGCAAGAAGGTCAGCGAGCTTCACGAGCTGGCCAGCGAACTGCGCATCCCCAACTACTCCGGGCTGCGCAAGCAGGATCTCATCTTTCGCATCGAGCACAAGCTGCTCGACAGCGATGTCGTGCTGCGCGGAGAAGGCGTGCTCGAAATCCTCCCCGAGGGCTACGGATTCCTGCGCTCGCAGAGCTGGAACTACCTCTACGGCCCCGATGACATCTACGTGAGTCCTTCGCAGATCAAGCGGTTCGATCTGCGCACCGGCGACACCATCCTGGGCCAGGTGCGCCCCCCCAAGGAGGGCGAGCGCTACCTGGCGCTGCTCAAGGTGGAGAACGTCAACTTCGAGCCCCCCGAAAAGGCCAGGCATCGGACGACGTTCGACAACCTGCGCCCGCGCTATCCCGACGAGCGCCTGCGGCTGGAGTGCTCCAGGCGCGACATGTCCACGCGCGTGGTGGATCTCGTCGCGCCCATCGGCAAGGGACAGCGCGGGCTGATCACCTCCCCGCCCAAGGCGGGCAAGACCATGCTTCTGCAGAAGGTGGCCAACTCCATCAGCGAGAATCACCCCGAGGTGCACCTGATCGTGCTGCTCATCGATGAGCGGCCGGAGGAAGTCACCGACATGGAGGAGAACGTCGACGCCGAGGTGATCGCCTCAACCTTCGACGAGTCGGCGGACCGCCACACGCAAGTCGCGGAAATGGTGCTTGAGAAGGCCAAGCGGCTGGTCGAGCAGGGCAGGGATGTCGTGATCCTGCTGGACTCGATCACGCGTCTGGCGCGAGCCTACAACGTCACCGTGCCGCACTCGGGGAAGATCCTGTCGGGAGGCGTGGACTCCAACGCGCTGCACAAGCCGAAGAGATTCTTCGGAGCCGCGCGCAACATCGAGAGCGGAGGGTCGTTCACCATCATCGCCACCGCCCTGATCGAGACCGGCAGCCGTATGGACGAGGTGATCTTCGAGGAGTTCAAGGGCACCGGCAACATGGAGCTGGTGCTCGACCGCAACATAGCCGACAAGCGCGTCTTCCCGGCCATCGACATCAACCGTTCGGGCACGCGCAAGGAAGAGCTGCTGCTGACCGAAACCGAGCGCAACCGGGTGTACCTGCTGCGCAACTTCCTCTCCGACATGCCGGTTTCCGAGGCCATCCAGTTCCTGATCGAACGGATGAACCGCACGGAGACCAACCGGGAGTTCATGGACTCGATGCAGGCGGGGTAGTTCGGCCCGGAAGGCGGCCCGACCCTACGGTTGCGAGCAGGAGGGGAAGACGACGAAGCGGCCGAAGCTGGTCCACTCGCCGCACGGCCTGCCCGACCGCCAGGTGCCCCGCTCGGCCAGCGCGCCGCGCGTCCAGTACGACTCGTAGGGCCCGTGGAGTTCGCCGTCGGCGTAGTTCTCGCGCACGGAGAGCAGGCCCGACTTGAAGTACATCTCCGCGGGGCCGTGCAGGACGCCGTCCTGCCAGGTTTCCCTGCCGGAGAGCCGGCCGGTCTGGTGGAACCACTCGTGCACGCCGGTCCAGCGGCCGTCCACCAGGGTACCGCGTTCGCGCACGATGTCCGGCGTCCACATGCGCACCACCGGACCGCTGTACGGCTCGAGGGTGCCCGGTTCGAGGTAGACGCCCGCGCGCTCGATGAGGCGGTCGAGGCTCATCGCTTCCTGCGCCGCAGCCGGGCTGGCGCCGGCCGTGGAGGCGACGACCGCCGCGGCGACGGCGAGAAAGCCGAGCGGCTTCATCGCATTCCGGCGGGGTCGGTTACGGTCACCGATACGTAGCCGTTGCTCCAGCAGCACTGGTCGCCCCCCGAGCTGTCGTTGGCGCCGAAGTTGTCCACACGGGCGCGCAGCAGGTATTCGCCCGGCGCGGTGAAGGTCGCCTGGGTGCTGGCTTCTCCGGTGCCGGGAACCGTGATCTGCCCGGGCTCGAAGATCACTTCGTCGGCCGGCCCCTGGTGCTTGAACCAGGTGACCCGCACCTCGACGTCAGTGTTGGCGAGGTCGTCCGGGGCCCGTTCGGACACCTCGGACACCCACAGTGTGAGCGATATGGGTTCGCCCACGGTGGCGGTGCGTGGTTCCGAATGCGCGCCCTGGATGTGCTGGCCGACTTCTCCGTCCTCGCCGAAACGGACGAGGGGGGGTATCGACCCCATCGCCCGCGGGCCGTAGTCGAGCTGGAGCGCATCGATCCCCACCCGGGCGGGCGTGGAGTAGGTGACACCGTTGCTCGTGATGGTCCACACCACCCGCCGGCTGGTGTCCGCGTAGCTCTCGGGCACGGTCACCGAGAAGACCCCCCGGTCGCGCCGCGGCCGCACCGGGAAGTGAGTGGGCTGGTCTCCGTCGAACTCGGCCGGCTCGATGAAGTTCTCGGTGCCGAGCGGGATGTCGAGGATCTCCTCGGTGTTCAGGTTGAAAAAGCCCCAGGAGAAGGTGAAGGTCCCGTCGTCATTCCGGTACCAGCCCTCGAAGAAGGGCGCCACCGGCTCACCGGTCGGAGGGATGGGCGCCAGCGGCAGCCGCTGGACCTGCTGCGCACCGAGGGGAACCGCCAGGGCGACAACAAGCGCCACGGCAGGCAGGGCGGCTATTCCAAATCTGAGTTGCAGGCTCTTCATGTCTCCCTCTGGGAATCGACTGAACACGGTTGGGCGGGATGCGCCGTCAGCCACAATGGGGAAGGAGCCCCCCACTTCCGCGGTGAGCTCCTTCGCTCCAACTGTCGGCCGGGCCCGGCGACCCCATGGATGAGGTCGCGGATTCGGCTGGCTTTCGTCAACGCGAGCCGCTGCTGCCGTCGCTCACCACCCGGGCCTTGGCCTCCCGCTCCTCGACGAGGCGCTCGTAGCCCTCGTCCGTGAGATGGGTCACGGCGAGCCAGGCGTGCGACATCTCGTCGGTGGTCCTTGCTCCGCGCGCGTACCAGATCTCCGGATCCGGGTTGAGCGGGTTGTCCGCGGTGTTGTCGTACCAGCCCGTCATCACCAGCACGGTGCCCTCGGGGAGGAGGGGAGCCGAATCGTCGCCGTAGATGTAGCTGTGGTGCCAGCGCGCGTTGAAGTCGGTCACCATGCTGATCAGTTCTTCCCGCCCGTCAGGATAGATCGCCCGGATCGACATGGCGTGCAGGTGCACGTGTCCGTGGGGCTGGAAGCTGTCGAGGCGAACCGGATGGTCCCATCTCTTGAAGCCCTGGGTCATGGCCGTGCCGCCCGGAGCGAGGGCGATGTCGCCCTGCAGCGGATACAGCCGCAGATCCTGCTCGAACTCGGGCGTATAGCCCTCTTCGTGGAACCAGATGCCGAGTTCTACCTGGTCGTCCGGCACCTCGTAGCCCATCGGGTAGTAGTGGGCGTCCCACTCGATCTGGTCGTCCGCCTTCAGGAGGCGGCCGGCGTCGATCGGAACGATCTCGCCGACCTTGCCCATGGCGTATTCGGACAGGCTGGCGATGCGCCGGAATTCACCTTCTTCGTTGAGCCTGAGGAGCCGCGGAATGGCGTGATGGACGACCTGACGGCCGCCGGGGAAGGAGGGACGCGTCTCGAACGCGCGCACCCAGCGGTCCTCGCCCAGCCCGGTCGGGACGCGCGGCCGCCACCAGGTGTCGCCGCCCTCGGCCGGAACCGTGAAGGGCTTCGACTTGATGACGTGGTCGGGCGGGCCGAGGATGTGCTCCAACTGCCACATCTGCCTTTCGGGCCACTCCACCGGGGGCGGCATGTCCGCCGGGTCGCCCTCCGGCGAGCCCGCGTCCACCCAGGCGACGATGGTCTCGATGTCGTCCTGATCGAGGCGCCAGTCGTCCTTGATGTCCTGGATGCCCACGCCCACGTCCAGGTGGTAGGGCGGCATGAGGCGGCGCGACACCTGCTCGCGGATGCGGCGGGCGTAGCGGCGCACATCCCGGTAGGTTACGAACGACATCGGCGCCACCGACGATTCCCGATGGCAGATCTGGCAGTTCTCCTGCACGATGGGAGCGATGTCGCGCGTGAAGGTGATCTCCGGTTCATCTCCGTTGGTCGACTGCGCCGCCAGGGCGCCGGAAACCAGCAGGGCGGCGCACAGCAAGGCGGGGGGCAGCGCGCGGCCGGAATACCGGGAGATGGTCATTTCGTCCTCCTGTCGGGCATCGTAACGCAGGGCCGCTCCGGGGAGTGCGGCCGGCATGCAACTCTATTCGTCCAGTACGCTCTCGTACCTCGGATTCACGACGAACTGCCGATCCTGAAAGATCTTCCTGTCCCACGGAAATATTACGGTGGAACCGGTCTCCAGCGCAAAGTAGTCGGGCTTGTAGCCCCGCGGCCGCACGAAGCAGGTCGCGGTGCGGACTTCGGCGGGCCCGACATCGCGCACGGCCGCGAGCCCCAGCCGCAGGGTCTCTCCGGAAGTGGTGATTTCGTCCACGAGCAGCACCCGGCGGCCGGTGGCGACGCGGGGGGCCGCGTCGAGCACCTCGGGGCGCTCCCGGATCGAGTTGTCGTCTCCGCGGCGCGAGATCTTCATCGAGTGGAAGTCGAGACGCAGCATGGACGCGACGATGGCGCCCGGAATGACGCCCGCACGCGCGATGCCGACGACCAGGTCGGGCCTGTGTTCGCGCGCCACCTTCAGCGCGAGTGCCCGGCACAGCTCCCCGAACATCTCCCAGGACACGTCCAGGTAGTCTCCGGTCGGATCCGAGAAGCGGGGCTGATTGTATCTGGATGGCATGTCGGCCTGACGTGACTGAATCGGGGATGCGATGCGGACCGGATGCCCCGGACCTGCATCCCGGCGAGGTTCGGGGCAGAGGAAGTTAGGAACAGTCGGCGGGCCACGCCACCGAGCGGCCAGGTGTCGCGCTCCCGGCTGACAGCCGGCAATATCAGCACGGGGAGGGGCACGCAGCGGCCGGCCGGAACCAGGAGCACATGACCAACACCCACCAGACCGAAGACCCGCAGGCCCTGGCCGACGAGCGCCTGGAAGCCACGCTGGAGAAGACGGGGGCGCGCGACCCGCGAGGGGTATGCAGGGAGCGCCTGCGGGAGCTGAAGGGCGTCGATGCGGCCGCCTTCGAGCAGGCGCTCGGCCACTATCGCGACCAGCTGGTCCCGTCGATCGCCGCGGGCGAAGAACCGCTTACCGCCTGGGTCGAGTACGGCCGCACGATCGCGGGCCTCACCTTCCAGGGCAGAACCGTCGCCATCGACCGGACGGGGCTGGCGCGCGAATACGCGACTCCGGCCGATCCGGAGGCGCTGGTGCTGCACCTGCCGAAGGGAGGGAGGGGACGCGCGCTGCTCGTGGCTCAGCCGCGCGATCCGTCGCCCGCGCAGCAGGCCACCCGCGACCTCCTGGTTGACGGGCGTTTCACCTTGAGGGAAGGTTAGGTGTCAGGCACCCAGGGGAGCCGGGAATGGACGAGCAACGAATCTACACGCCGCGCAACGTGGCCTGGAGCCCCCGCCCGGGGTGGGCCACCGTGCGTCTTGTTGGCACCTGCGCGGATCGCTCGCTCAGGCGCGGGCGGGTGGTGATGCACTCGCCGAGCGACGATTACCACTCGATCCCCGGGCACGACCAGGGGCTCGAGGCCGAACGAATCGTCATCGTGCTCGCGGAGGCCACCCACCTGATCGAGGACGACCTGCACCTGGTGCCCGAAGGCGCGGTGGTGGCGGTGGGCGAACCTCTGCCCTGAGGAAAGGGGGAGCTTACGCCGCGCCCGGCAGCCCCTTCCGGAACGCTTCCGACAGCCGCTTCGCCACGGGCCCCACCCTTCCGTCGCCGACCGGCTGCCCGTCGATCTCTACGATGGGATGGACCTCCGTGGTCGTGCCCGTCAGGAACGCCTCGCTCGCGGATGCAAGTTCCTCCACCGCGAGGGGGCGCAACTCGACCGCGACTCCCAGTCCGGCCGCCAGCTCGAGCACGTACTCGCGGGTGATGCCGTGCAGGATCTGGTGGGTGGCCGGGTGGGTCACCAGCGCACCGCCTGTCACCGCGAAGAAGTTGCTGTGGGCCCCCTCGATGGCGACCCCGTCGCGCACCAGGATGACGTCGTCCACCCCGGCGTCCACGGCAGCCTGCATGGCGAGAACGTTGGGCAGCAGGGCGATGCTCTTGATGTCGACCCGGGCCCAGCGCCGGTCAGGGGCGGTGATGGCCCGGTAGCCTCGCTCCCAGGTCTCGCTCGAAGGCCGCTGGTGCGCCCGTGCGTACGCGTACACGGTGGGCTCCACGGCGTGCGGCGGGAAGTAGTGGGTGCGGGGAGCCGTGCCCCGCGTCACCTGCATGTAGACGTAGGCGAAGTCGGCGTCGGCCAGCCCGTTCAGCTCCAGCAGCCGCTGCTTGACGGCGGGCAGCCGGCCCGTGTCGTAGTCGATGCGCAGCGCCGCCAGGCCACGGGTCATGCGCGCCAGGTGGCGGTCGCCGCGAAAGAAGCGTCCGCCGTACGCAGGCGTGACCTCGTAGATGCCGTCGGACAACAGAAAGCCGCGGTCGTCCGCGGCGACGCGGGCTTCAGCCCTCGGCAGGTACTCGCCGTTCAGATAGACGGTGTCCACGTCACGACCCGTCGTTTCTGCCCAGCCGCTCGAACTCCTCGAGAAGCTGCGCCTCCTGTATGGGCGCGACGGGAGCGGAGGAGGAGGCGTCGGAATCGTCGGCTTCGGCGTCTTCCGCGGATGCGGCCTCGGCGGACGCACCCCCGGCGGTGAGCTGCCGGGGAGGCTCGGGCGCGCCTCCCGGAAGCAATCCCATCTTCGCCTTCAGGGCCAGCAGGCGGTCGTCCACTGCGGTGCCCTCGCTGCCTGATTCCAGCCTCAGGAATTCATCTTCGAGCGAATCCCCGGTCAGCGCCTCGGTGACTTCCGCCTGAGCGAGGCTGCGGCGTTCCTCTTCCTCGATCTTGGCCGCCATGCGGTTGAACGCGTCGAACGCCGACTGGTCCGAGAGCCCGGACATGGTGGCGTGGATGCGCTTCTGCGCCTGAGCCCGCTTCTGCTTCGCGATCAGGAGGTTCCGCTTGCGCTTGGCCTCCTCGATCTTGTCGTTCAGGGTCCGGAGCGATCCTTTGAGCTTCTCGGTCTCCTCCTTCTGCGCACGCCAGGTCTGCTCCAGCGCCTGAGCGCGCTGGGAGTGTTCCTGCTGCCGGCTCAGAGCCTGCATGGCGAGGTCGTCACGGCCCTCCCTCACGGCCAGCTCCGCCCGCTTCTGCCACGCCTGGGCCTGCTTGACCTCGGCATCGAGCTGGGCTCCGAGCTTGCGCTCGTCCGCGATCGCTCCCGCGACATCGCGCTTCGCCTTGGCGAGTTGGTCCCGCATGTCGAGGATGATCTGGTTGAGCATCTTCTCCGGGTTTTCCGCCTTCGCGATCAGGTCGTTGATGTTCGACTTGATGAGCGTCGACAGCTTCTGGAAGATTCCCATGAGTTCAGCCCTCCATCGCCTGCGGTGCGCTGCTCGCCTGCGCAAGCTCGCGGATCCTGCCCATGTGACTCGACGCCGCGAGCTGAAGGCTCTCGATCGAGGCCTGCAGCTCGGTGAAGTCCAGGTTCTCCAGTTCGAGCGTGTCGGTGAGGATCAGCTCCCCCTCCTCGATTCCGTAGGCGCCGTGCACGATGTCGGTCGCGTTGAGTTCCAGCAGTGTGCGGTACAGCCCGGTGAGCTCGTCCTCCGGCTCCGCCGGAAGATCCATCATCTTGAGGCGCAGCACCAGCACGGGATCCGAGTGGTGGACCACCACGCCCGCGCCGCCATTGTCGCCGTGTGCGAGGAACATGCCCTCGTCGACCTCTTGATAGTCCAGATCCATGCGGATCAGGAAGCCCTCGACATCCTCTCGACTTACCATGACTTCACTCCGTCTCCGGGGTGGGGGGCAGTTGGCTCTGCCCGCTCCTGGTGTCAGCCTGCTCGCCGGACGCGTGCTGGCGGCCGCGATGCGACCGGAATGTCGCGCCACCCGGCGGCATAACCTATAACACTAGCAGACGCCGGGGAGCCGCGGCCAGTTTCGCACCGGGCGGCGGGGCTGCTGTCTACGCCCTCCGCCGCGCCCGGTTCCTGTCCCGCAGCAGATCCGCCAGGAAGGCCCCCGTGTACGAGGTCCGTTGCGCGGCGACCTCTTCGGGTGTTCCGGCTGCGACCACCCGCCCTCCGCCCGCGCCCCCTTCCGGGCCGAGGTCGATGATCCAGTCGGCGGTCTTGATCACGTGAAGGTTGTGCTCGATAACCACCACCGTGTTGCCGCGGTCCACCAGGCGGTGCAGCACCTCCAGCAGGACGCGCACGTCCTCGAAGTGCAGCCCCGTGGTGGGTTCGTCGAGGATGTACAGGGTCCTGCCGGTCGCGCGCTTGGAGAGTTCGCTCGCCAGCTTGACCCGCTGCGCCTCGCCGCCCGAGAGGGTCGTCGCCGGCTGACCCAGCCGAACGTAGCCGAGCCCGACCTGCGCCAGCGTATTGAGGCGGTGGCGAACGCGGGGCACGGCATCGAAGAACTCGAGCGCCTCGGCGACCGGCATCGCAAGGACCTCGGCGATGTTCCGGCCCTTGTAGGCGATGTCGAGGGTCTCGCGATTGTAGCGCCGGCCCCGGCATACGTCGCACGGCACGTAGACGTCGGGCAGGAAGTGCATCTCGATCTTCACGAGCCCGTCGCCCTTGCACGATTCGCATCTGCCTCCCTTTACGTTGAACGAGAAACGGCCCGGACCGTAGCCTCGCACCTGTGACTCGGGAAGGCTCGCGAAAAGTTGGCGGATGGGGGTGAAGAGGCCGGTGTAGGTCGCGGGATTGGAGCGCGGCGTCCGTCCGATGGGCGACTGGTTCACCTCGATGACCTTGTCGATCAGCTCGGCGCCGTGCACCTCGTCGTGATTTCCGGGGAGGGCCACGGACCGGTAGAAGCGGCGCGCCAGGGCGCGGTACAGGGTATGGTTCACCAGGGTGGATTTGCCCGACCCGCTGACCCCGGTGACCGCGATGAAACACCCCAGGGGAAACCCTACCGCCAGGTCGCGCAGGTTGTGCTGGCGCGCGCCCTCAACCACGAGCCGACGCTCGGGGTCGGCGGGCCGGCGCCGGGCCGGCACAGGTATTTCGCGCGCGCCGCGCAGGTACGCGCCGGTGAGCGAGCGCGGATGGTTGACGACCTCCTGCACCGTCCCCGCGGCCACCACCTCGCCCCCCTGACGGCCGGCCCCCGGACCCAGGTCGACGACGTGGTCGGCGGCGAGGATGGTGTCCTCGTCGTGTTCCACCACCAGCACGGTGTTGCCCAGGTCGCGCAGCGAGCGGAGCGTGTCGAGCAGGCCGTGGTTGTCGCGCGGATGCAGGCCGATCGACGGTTCATCCAGGATGTAGAGCACGCCCACCAGGCCGCTGCCGATCTGGGTCGCCAGGCGGATGCGCTGCGCCTCCCCCCCGGAGAGGGTGTCGGCCGAGCGGCCCAGGCTGAGGTAGTCGAGGCCCACGGCGGTCAGGAAGCGGAGGCGGTTCTCGACCTCCTTGAGGATCGGACCGGCGATTTCGGCCGGGAGCGGCGGGCCGGGAGCCTGCTCGAGGGTGTCGGAGCGCAGGCGGCCGGCCACCGGGAGCGAGCGCACGAAGGCCAGGCACTCCGAGATGGGCAGGTCGATCACCTGGCCGATGGAGCGGCCGCCCAGGGTCACGGCCCGCGAGCGGGGGCCGAGGCGCGTCCCGTCGCACGCCTTGCACGGCAGCACCGACATGTAGGACTCGAGCTGGCCGCGCACGTAGTCCGATCCGGTCTCCCGGTAGCGCCGCTCGACGCTGGCGACCACGCCCTCCCAGACGTCCTCGTAGTATCCCGCGGAGCCCGCCGACCGGTAGGGGAAGCGGATCTTCATGGGAGCCGAACCCCACAGGATGCCCTGGTGGACCTCGGGGTCCAGGGTGTTCCAGGGCTCGCGCGGGTCGAACTCGTAGGCGGCCGCCAGCCCGGGGATCACCGAGCGGCGCAGGTGTCCGGCGGGATCCCCCCAGGGAAGCACTACCCCCTCCATGACCGAGAGGCCGGGGTCGCCGAGCAGGAGTTGCGGGTTGACCTCCCGCCGCGTCCCCAGCCCGCCGCAGTCCTCGCACGCGCCAAAGGGGGAGTTGAAGGAGAACTGGCGCGGTTCCAGCTCCGGCAGGTTGGTGCCGCACTCCACGCACGCGTACTGCTCGCTGAAGAGCAGGGGATCGTCTTCTCCGCGCACCCGCACCCCTGCGACGCCCTCGGCCGTCGAGAGGGCGGTTTCGATCGAGTCGGCGAGGCGGCCGCGGTCGGAGTCGCGCACCGTGAGGCGGTCGACGACGATGGCGATATCGTGGTTCTCGTACCGATTTAGCGCGGGAGGATGAGAAAGGTCGTAGACCTGGCCATCGACGAGCGCCCGCACGAAGCCGGTGCGGCGCGCCCGTTCGAACAGCTCCCGGAACTCGCCCTTGCGCCCCCGCACCAGGGGAGCGAGGACCTCGACCTGCCTGCCCGCCTGCCGTTCCAGAAGCTGTTCCACGATCTGGGTGGCGCTCTGGCGCAGGACGGGCCGGCCGCACTCCGGACAGTGCGGGGTGCCCGCGCGCGCCCACAGCAGGCGCAGGTAGTCGTAGATCTCGGTGACCGTGCCCACCGTCGACCGCGGGTTTCGGTTCACCGTCTTCTGCTCGATGGAGATCGCCGGCGACAGCCCCTCGATGGAGTCGACGTCGGGCTTTTCCATCAGGCCCAGGAACTGACGGGCGTAGGCGGAAAGCGATTCCACGTAGCGCCGTTGTCCCTCGGCGTAGATCGTGTCGAACGCGAGCGATGATTTCCCCGATCCGGACAGGCCGGTGATGACGACGATACGTTCGCGGGGGAGCGTGAGGTCGATGTTGCGGAGGTTGTGCTCGCGCGCTCCCCGGATGATGAGCGTGTCGCCGGTCATCGGCCCCACTCGCGATAGATGAACAGCCCCAGCGAATGTGCGTAGGTCGGGCCGCTCTGCTGGACCCCGAGCACGCCCCGGCGCAGGAGCGGGTCCTCGGCGAAGCTCTCGAAGCCCCACAGGTCGGCGAAGCGCCACTCCAGGCGCGCGTTGGGGATTCGGGTGCGCGTCTGGGTGGTGGTCCCGACCGGAGCCAGGTCGACGGACAGGAAGACATCGTCCCACAGGTAGCGGCCGAACTCGATCTGCGTGGAGGCGAGGGTGCCCAGCAGGCTGGGATTGGGGCCAAGGCGCTGTGTGGCCCGCTGGTTGGAGATGGCGAAGTAATCCACGAAGCCGATCTCCTGCGCGACGGCCTCCTGGAACTCGTCTGCCAGCCGACCCAGGCCGAGCGACAGGCCATCGGTGATGATCGCCCCGCCCAGCAGTGACGACTCGCCGGAGCCCAGCAGTGCCGGGGGCCGGCCGAACACCAGGTAGCTGACGAGTTCCGGTTCCTCGATGGGCGCGGCCGCGTCGCTGGTGAGCGACACCGAGGGAGCCACCAGGGTGCCGCCCACGTTGGCGATCACGTTGAGCGGGCTGTCCCCGGCACGCAGGCGGGCCACCGCCTGGATGTCCAGGTTCGGGTTGACGCCGGGAATGCCGATGAACTCGAGGGTTCCCTCCTGCACCACGAAGCGGCGGCCAAAGTAGTTGTAGGATCCCCGGATGGCCGCGAGCTCCCCGACCGCCACGAAGCGGCGTGCCCCGCGGTCGTACTCCAGCTCGAGGCCGCCGTCGATCTCCATGTCGATCTGGCGGCTGCGCAGCCAGCTGTCGCTCTCCACGCTCAGTTCGATCTCGGCGACCAGATTGTCGAGGAACGGGTTCTGTCCTGCCTCGATGATGGGCAGCACGCCGGCCAGGGTGGTATCCACGGCTGCGAAGAAGGTGGTGTCGGCCAGGTCCACGATGGTCTGGTAGCGCGCGAACTCGTCCAGATAGAGGGTGCCCTGTTCGACGTCCAGGGCCCCCTGCACGACCGGGCTGCGATAGTTTCCGGTCAGGCGCAGCTGCCCGCTGACGACCCCCTCGATGTCGTAGCGGTTGACCGCCCTGAAGCTGGTTCCGTCGATGGCGAGGTCGAGCGCCGGGTCGCGCAGGGGGCGCAGGTGCAGCGATCCGTTCACCGTGGCGAGGCCACCGGAACGCAGACTGGCCGAGAGCGTGGCGCGGGCGTCCTCGGTGAACCCCAGCACGGCCTCCACATCCGTGTACCGGACCCCCAGTTCCGGCAGTGCGAGGGCGCCTCCCGCCAGAGACAGTCCGCCGTTCGTGCGAATGTTCGCCGGGGGACCGGTGAGACGCAGTTCTCCATCGACCACGCCCTCGACGTCCTCGAGGCCGGGAACGACGCGCGAAACGACCGCAAGCGGGAACGCGCGTGCGACGACCGCGATGTCCATCGGTTCGTCGGGGAAGCGTTCGGGCGCCCGCCGGAGCTCCAGCGCCGCGGCCAGGGAGCCGCGGGCGGACAGGACCTGGGCTTCCTGGCTCCACGCCTCGACGTCACCGGTGATCCGGCGGTCCAGGTACTCGAGGTCGCCCGCTACCCGGGTGAGGTCCACGTTGCCGTATCCCAGGCCGTCGGTCTGGAAGGAGGCCTCCATTCCAGGGTCGTCTCCGGTCCCGGATACCTGCAGGTCGAGGCTTACCACTCCGCGAAGGCTGTCTTCCTCCAGGCTGGTCAGCCGCGCGACGTGGGTCAGGCGCTCCAGTGGGAGGCTCCGCACCACCAGCTCGAAGTCCGCCGAACCTTGGCCGCGCGGGATGACGCCGTCAGCTTCAATCCTCATGCCGCCCACGCCGGGACGCGTGAAGCTGAAGTCGTCGACCACGAAACGCTCGCCGTCCCACAGGAGGCGCGCCGGCCCGCCGAGATTCCAGCGGCCGCCGGCGAAGCGGGTGGTGAGCTCGTCGAGATGGAGTACTCCGCTGGTTGCGTCCGCCTGGTAGGTGGCGCGCGTCTGGTAGCTCTCTTCGCCCGAGCGCTGCAGGTCGGCTCGCAGCCGGCCCTCGGATCGGGAAAGGTCCAGTTCGATGGCGGCGGAGGCGAAGTCTCTGCCTTCGACCGCGAAGGAGTCGGTGAGGATGGACGCGATGAGCCGCCCGTCGGTCCCCGGCAGACCGTCGATCCGGACGTCCAGTTCGGCCCGGCTGATCGCGTTCTCGCGAAAGCGAAAGCCATCGATGGTCACGATGCCCTCCGCCGTGAACCTGTCGACCGCGCCGCGCAGGGTGGCTTCGGCCGAGACACGCCCATCGACCTCGACCTCCCTCAGCAGGGGAAGGGTGTCGGGATCGATTCCCTCGAGGCGCAGCAACTCGATCTCCAGGCGCGACAGCGTGTCGGCCGCGATGATCGGACCCGCCATGAAGAAGGGCCGCAGGCCGTCCAGCGATTCGCTGGCGAAAGCGATGCGGACCTCTCCGGGCTGGAGACCCTCCGCGAGGCCCAGGTCTCCGGATGCGTCCAGAGTGCCCAGGCTGGTCACGGCGTGCAGCGTGTCCAGGGTGGCCGCGCCCGCTTCCAGGCGAAACGCGGACCTCGCCGAGTCCACGGCAACCACCCCGATCGCAGCGGAGGCGATGCGAACTCGCACGTCGGCCACGACCGAGTCGGGCTGGAGCCCGCGACCGTCCACGAACACGCCGCCGGTCACGATCGTGGGTTCCGGCAGTTCGGGCACGATGCGCGAGAGGTGGAAGTCGCGAACCTCGGTCTCGGCCTGGTAGCTGCGGCCGATGTCGCGTGCATCGAAGCGCGCGTTCATGGCCAGAGGCCCTGCGGGGGTCTCGAGGTCCAGCTCGACCTCGAGGTCGGCGAGGGGTCCGCGGGCGCTCACGCCGCCGGTGACCTCGCCGGTAACCGGCAGGGACGGGAAGAACGCGCCCAGTGCGGTGAACGACAGCGGCTGGAGGTCGCCGGACAGGTTCACGAACGTTGCGCCGTCCCCGCGTCCGATCGTGCCGCTGACTGTCACGTCCGACTGCGGGAGCCCCGCAGCCGCATGCGCCGCCGACGCGACGAAGTCGATTCCGTCCGACAGGCGTCCTCGTGCCTCAATGCGGAGCGAGCCCGAGCCTCCGATCGCGACGGGCTCGCCCAATTCGCCCAGCAGGCTGTACTGGAACGGCATCGACGTGAGCGAAAAGCCGGTCACGCCGGGGTTCGGCCCGACGTGCACCCGACCCCCGAATTCAAACCGGGAAGTGGCGTCGGCCGGGGCGGTCGCAACCGTCTCGAGGTCGCCCGAAACCTCCAGATCCTCCGGCCTGCCCTGGAAGCGCAGGCTGCCGGCAAGCGCACCCCGCCACGGGAGCGGCGAGGCCAGCCACGGATCGAACGCGGCGGCACTCAGCTCCTGCAGGCCGAGGTCGCCGTCCAGAAGCATGGAATCCGGCGTGAAGGTCAGGGCGAGGCTACCCTCGAATCCCCCGTCGGCGGTGGCAAGATCGAGGGAGGAGAAGGCGAGCGACGTCAACCCCGGCCTCAGGCCGAGGCCCAGTTCCAGGGACCCGCGGGCCGGAGGCAGCCCCGGAACCAGCCAGTGGATGTCCTCGAGCGCCGCAACCGGAGCGCTCAGGCTTGCGTCGATGCGCAGCTCCCCGTCCCAGGCGACCGTGCCCGTTCCCGACATTTCGGTCTCCGGGAGCCAGAGACGTTCGGCGTCGAAGGAGAGTCCGTCCTCTCCCACGAGGATCTGTCCGCGATAGTCGGCCAACTCGAAGGGGTCTTCGGTCACGCTCCCCTGCAGGGACAGCGCGAACACGTTGAGTGCGGTCTGCTCCGCCCCGAATTCCGCCTCCCGCAGCCGCCCGCGGATACGGCTGAAGCGCGTTTCGCGCACGAAGCCGTCGCCGCCCGCCGCCGGCACAACCCCCGTGCTTCCCGGAGGCGCGTCCGTGCCCACCCGCACGATGACGTCGCCGTCGAACACCGAGACGTCGCGCAGGACCAGGCCGGGTTCCTCGTCCTCCGGCCCGGACTGGAGGTTGAGCGCGGTGGCCGCTTCCCGCGGATCCGCGAGGATGCGGCTCCAGTTCGACTCGTCCTCGCCGGGACCGCGCTCGACCGTCAGCACCGGATTCCACAGCTCCAGGCCGGCGAGCGCGACCCCCCCGCCGAACAGGCTCCGCAGCGAATAGCGAACGCGGATCGAGTCCGCGCGGAAGGAAGCGGGTCGTCCCGCCTCGGCGATCGTGACGCCGGACAGGGTGACCCCGGCGAGCAGGTTCGCGGAGCGGATTCCCGAGACCGCGACGTCGGCGCTCAGCGGTGCCGACGCCCGGCGGAGGACTTCCCCCACAACGATGCGCTGGCCCGGCCGGGTGTACACCAGCGCAACCGTTGCCGCACACACGAGCGCCGCCAGCGAAAGCCCCCCGATCAGCAGAACCCGCCCGCCGCGGGCGCGGCGGAGGCCGGATCCCGTTTCGGTTTCCGCTGCGGGGCCTGCGGCGGACATCAGAAGACCTGTCCCAGGGAGAGGTGAAGCTGAAGCCGGCTCAGCGACCAATCCGCGGATTCGCCGTACAGCACCGGGTGCGGAAGGATCTCGAGCCGGCCCGAGCGAACGAAGTCGGGCGCCGCGGCCAGCCTTGCCTCGTCGTGATCGACGTCGGAATGGTAGGGCCGGATCCCCGAGGTCAGGACGCGTTGTTCCTCGCCCCCGCTCAGCCGGTACGCCACGTCCAGTCGCAGAGGACCGATGGCGGTGAAGTAACGGACGCCCATCCCCGGGGCCCATTCGAGGCGCGCGAGATCCCGGGAGCTGTCGTCGGACCAGACCTGGCCGAAGTCGAGAAACAGGGTTCCCTGCCAGTCTGCGGAGCTGAGCGGAAAGCGTACCTCGACGTTGCCCTCGAGCAGCCGGCTGCCTCCGGTCGGATTGGACGTAAAGCGGTCGTCGCCAAGGGTGCGCGGATCGCAGGTGAAGTCGATGATCTGGTCCGGGGTACAGGGCGCTGGGCCGCCGTCTCCGGGGGCCAGCAGCGTTTCCACGTCCACGAACAGCACGCGCGCGCCCAACTGATTGTGGGCGAAGCCGCGCACCGAGGTGGCGCCCCCCGAATAGAACCGCTTCTGCGGGTGCGCGATCTCGGAGCCGACTTCCCGGCCCAGCGCTCCGAATCCTCCGGCGCCCAGCCATCCCCCGCGTACCCGCCCGGCCAGCACCCAGCCTTCCAGGAATTCGCGGGTTCCGGATGCCTCGCCCACTGCCAGGTTGTAGGCGAAGTCGGATCCGGTCAGGCGGGATGCGTGCTCGATCTCGGCGATCAGCGAGTATCTCGCGGCGGCACCGATGCCCTGGCCGATTTCCTCGTGCGCGAGGCGGATTCCCACGGGCGACAGCCAGTTGCTGCGCTGGAGCACCTCGATGCCCTCGAAGTCGCATACCAGGAAGCTGGAGCAGAAAAAGATGTCCGCCGCGTCCAGCTTCCCCGTCGTCGGCTGGAAGAAGATCGTCTGCGCACGTCCCTGCGCGCCTCCCCGGGTGACGGAGAGATCGACGCCCAGGCTCTGGCGGACGAAGAGGTCGGGCAGACTCTGCCGCTCCCAGAACACATTGGCGGCGAAGGTGGTGCGCAGCGAGAAGAGACGGGGCTGGGAGAACTGGGCCGAGAGCGACCAGTTGTAGCGCCCGTACGGACCGGTGCCGGCATCGCGGCAGAGCGTCGAGTTGAGCGGGGAGTTCAGGATGTTCGAGAGCCGTCCGAGGAACTGCAGCCGGCGTCCGCCCCCGGAGAAATTCCGGCTGGTCCAGCTGGCTTCGCCGTTCACGCAGTCGGCCGTGCTCCAGCCGCCTCCCGCGCGGTATCGGTGAATGTCGCCCTCGACGACCGTGATCGATACGGGGATTACGCTGTCCGGCTGCGCGTCCAGTTCCTCCGTTACCGCGACATTGCTGAAGACCTCCATGCCATAGAGGTTGCGCCGCGCCTGGAAGACGAGGTCGGCGTCGTAGGTGCTGCCTTCGCGGAAGGGAATCATGCCCAGTATGACGCCCTGGTCCACCCTTTCGTTTCCCTCGATCGAGATGGCCCCGAAGCGTGCCGGAGCTCCCTTGAAGACATCGAAGTTGACCCGCGCGCCGTACGGCTGCGCGGCCGGAATGAGGATGTCGAGGAGGACTTCGGCGTGGGCGTACCCGGCGTTGCGCAACCGGATGGTGAGCGAATCACGGGCCGCCCCCAGCACCAGCTGGTCGAGCGGATCCCCCGCGCCCACCGGCAGATCGTCGAGGAGATCCAGGTCGCCGGGCGGATCGAGCCCGTTGAAGGCCAGGGAATCGATGAGCACCGGCCTTCCTTCCTCGATATGGAACGTGATCCCAACCCCGTCCCCGTTCCGGTCCAGACTCGGTTCGATGAGGGCCTCCCGGTATCCGTGCCGGTAGTAGAAGAGCCGCAGGCGCACCACGTCGCGTTCGAATTCGCGAGGACCCAGGAAGTGCTCGTCGATGGCGAAAGAGCTTCCGGACCAGCAGAAGACGGAGAGCAGCCAGTGCCGGCAGTCGGTCGACCGCGTCATGATGGAAGCGCCCAGTGCGCGATCGGAGAAGACGTCGTTGCCCTCGAAGCGAAGCGTGGTGACCTCTTCCAGTTCCCCCTGGACCGCCGACGCGGGGACTGTGGTAGCGAGCAGGGCGGGAAGGAGGGCCAGGACCGTCCCGGCGCATCGCCGCCCCGGGTGCGCGCGCAGCCTGCCGGTCACGCGCTACCCGCGGTACCTGGCGACGGTGGCTGTGCGAAGTCGTGGCGGGGGAAGGTGTCGCGCGCGACCGGCCGGAAGCCATCCTCCAGGGAGGAGCGCAGGTACCGGGTCACCGCGATCCTGTCGTTCGTCACCCGCACAAGGTTGCAGCTGTTCTTGCCCTTCTCCCTTCCGCGCCCCCGGTCGGACGCCGTGGTGCCGCTGCATACCAGCAGCACGGGCGAATCCGCCTCCCCCGATCCATTCGTCGACGGACCGCTCGGAACGCCCACCGAGATGAACGCGCGATGAAGGTGGCCGAACAGCACCAGCTCCACGCCCATTTCGGCCAGCCGGGCTACGATGCGGCGGGCGCGGGGGAGGGCAGCGATGAGATCCCCTTCGGGCGCTCCGACCAGCGCGTGGTGCACCACCAGCGCGCGCAGGCCCCCGTTTCCGGCCCGGGCGAACGCCGCCGCCGCACGTTCCAGCTGTTCGTCGGCCACGTTGCCGTTCACGATGGTGCGGTCGGGCGTGGTGGTGTTGAGCGTGACCACGACCGCTCCGCCGAGGTCGTGTTCGCTGTCGAGTTCGTCCGCGATCCAGCGGCGGTAGTTGCGGAAGGGGGCGAAGGCGCGCTCCCAAACGCGGTACAGGGGCACGTCGTGGTTGCCGGGCGTGACCACCAGCGGGACCTGGGGAAGGCGCTTCAGGTAGGCGGCCGCCGCCTCGTATTCGCGGTTCTTGGCGCGCTGCGTGAAGTCGCCCGAGAGCGCGATCACATCGGGCGACACGGAGTGCGCCAGCGTGAGGAAGTCGGCGGCCGCCGCAGGCGCGTGCGGCCGCCCGAAGTGCAGGTCCGAGCCGTGAAGTATGGTGAATGCGCGGCCGGGATCGCTCACGGCGCCCTCGCCTTCTTCGGGCGCGATCCTCCATTCCGGGACCCGAGACGGACCATCGCCGCCGCCGCCGCCGCGATCAGCAGGAGGCTGATGACCTGCGCGATGGTCAGGCTGCCCAGGAAGCGGTCGTCCTTGGCGCGCACGAATTCGACCAGGAAGCGGGCCGCCGAGGCCAGCGCCAGCCACAGCGCAAACACCCAGCCGGGAGGATGCGCGCCGTGCCGCAGACGCCAGACGATCGCGAAGATCGCCAGCGCCATGGCGATCTCGTACAACTGCGTGGGATGTACCGGCACGATCTGTCCGTAGGCTTCCACCAGAGCCGGATCCGTTTCGATCCCGAAGCGGGCCAGGTTGTCCACCGAACTGGGGGGCGAACCCTGCGGAAAGCGGATTCCCACCCACGAGGCCGTCGGGCGGCCGTAGTCGTCCCCGACCAGGAAGCACCCGAGTCGCCCCACGGCGTACGCCATCGCCATCGACGGGGCGGTCAGGTCGAGGGTCTGGCGCACGGGCAGGCCGAGCCGCTTCATCTGGTACAGTACCGCCGCGGTTCCGCCGAGGAAGCCCCCGTACCACACCAGCCCGCCGCGCGCAAACAGGAAGCGCGGATTCTCGACGAGCCTGGGGAAGTTGAGAAACACGTAGTACAGCTTGGCTCCGATGATTCCCCCGATCACCGCGGCGAACACGAGGTCCCAGGCGCGGTCGGGATGGATGCCGGTCTCGCTCATCCGTGCGCGCAGCAGGTAGCCGGCCGCCAGAAAGGCCAGGAAGAGCATGACTCCGAAGGAGGTTACCGGATCTCCGCCGAGCACGGGCACCCATTCGGGAAAGCGTAAGAGGATTGGATACACGGGTAGCCAGGGGGTTCAGGTTGGGGT
>VYDD01000211.1 GCA_009843625.1 Gammaproteobacteria bacterium
CTTCTGGATCTTCGACTGGTTCAACATCCAGACCTTCTTCTTCGGGGGCACCAGCCTGCTGATCGTGGTCGGGGTGGGGCTGGACACCGTCCAGCAGGCCCAGCAACACCTGCTTCTTCGCCACTACGACGGCTTCATGAAGAAGGGGAGGGTCAAAATGCGGGGCCGGGGGCGCTACGTCTGATGCGGCTCGCGTGACCGCAGCCGGAGTTCTGTCTCACGCATCATGCTCGCCGTTTTCCTCGGTCCCCCCGGTGCCGGCAAGGGCACGCAGAGCGCGAAACTCATCCGCGATGTGGGCTTTCGCAAGATCGCCACCGGAGATCTGCTGCGCGCCGCGCGCCAGGCGGGCACCGAACTGGGTGAGGCGGCCCGACGCTACATGGATGCCGGCGAGCTGGTTCCGGACGAGGTGATCGTCGCGCTGGTGGAGGAGACTCTCGGGGGGGTTCCCGCGGACGCGCCGATTCTCTTCGACGGCTTTCCGCGCACGCTGCCCCAGGCGCGGGCGCTGGACGACGCCCTCGCGCGCACGGGACGGGCCGTGGAGCGCGTCGTCGTCCTGGACGTGCCGGAGCAGGTCGTGCTGCGCAGAATCGGTGGGCGCCGCATCAGCCCGAACGGGCGGGTCTACAACATTCACGACGATCCTCCACGGTTGGACGGTGTCTGCGACGAGACCGGAGAGCCGCTGATCCATCGGGAGGACGATCGTCCACAGACCATCCTGCGCCGTCTCCGGGTCTACGAGGCGCAGACGGAACCAATCATCGCGTACTACGAGGAAGGGGCGCCGCCGGTGGCGCGCCTGGACGGCACGCAGGGCATCGAAGAGACGTACCGGTCGGTTCGGGCGGCGTTGCGGCGCATGCCGGCAGGTGAGACTGAACCGAGGTGCAACGGAACCAAGTGATTCGACTGAAGAGCGAACCCGAGATCGCCGAAATCGCCCGGGGTGGAGCCATCATCGGCGAACTCCTTGGCGTTCTGGAAGATGTCGTGCGTCCCGGTGTAACGACGGGCGAACTCGACCGCCTGTGCGAGGATTTCATCCGCTCCCACGACGGAGCGGTTCCGGCATTCAAGGGGCTGTACGGTTTCCCGGGCGCCGTGTGCACCTCGACCAATGCGGAGGTCGTGCACGGGATTCCCAGCCCGCGCCGCGTCCTGCAGGACGGCGACATCGTTTCAGTGGATGTAGGGGTCAGGCTCAACGGGTGGTGCTCCGATTCGGCGAGCACATTCACGGTGGGGGACGTGGACGCGGCGACGCGCCGGCTGCTGGAGATCACGAGGGAGGCGCTGGCCCGGGCCATCGCCGCAGCCGTGCCGGGCAACCACGTCGGTGACATCGGCGCGGCTGTGGAAGGCACCGTTCGCGGGACCGGCTTTGCCGTCGTCCGCGACCTGGTGGGCCATGGTGTGGGGCGGGAGGTGCACGAAGCGCCTCAGGTGCCCAACTTCGGACGTCCCGGACAGGGTCCGCGACTGCTCGACGGAATGGTCCTGGCGATCGAGCCCATGCTCACGGCCGGGGCCGGGTCCATCCGCACCCTCGACGACGGATGGACCGTGGTGACGAGAGATGGTTCCCCCTCCGCCCATTTCGAGCACACCGTAGCCGTCACCGGAAGGCGGGCACGCGTGCTGACCGCTTCGCCACACCCGGTGCCCGCCTCCACATGACGCCATCGCCATTGAGCCCCAACGGGCTTTCGGTTATCTTTCAATTTCTGTGCAGTGAAGCAGACCACCCCGTCGCCGAGGAGCAGCCGAAATGAAAGTGCGGAGCAGCGTGAAGGCCATCTGCGAGCACTGCAAGGTGATCCGCAGGCGTGGCGTCGTCCGCGTCATCTGCGCACGCAACCCCCGCCACAAGCAGCGGCAGGGTTAGGGATCTCCCGAGTTTCGGAACGCGAACCGTGGCACGAATCGCAGGTGTCGATCTTCCGCGAAACAAGCGCGTCGAAGTCGCGCTCACCTACATCTACGGGGTCGGGCCCACCCGCGCCAGGGAGATTCTGGACGCGACCGGCGTGGATCCCGACAAGCGCACCTTCAACCTCAGCGACGAGGATGTCAGCCGGCTGCGCAGGCAGATCGAAACCGAGCTGAAGGTCGAGGGCGCGCTCAGGACCGAGGTGTCGATGAACATCAAGCGGCTGATGGACATCGGCTGCTACCGGGGATTGCGCCATCGCCGGGGACTGCCCGTGAGAGGGCAGAGAACTCACACGAACGCCCGCACCCACAAAGGCCGCCGCCGGGCCATCGCCGGCAAGAAGAAGGCGCCGAGGAAGTAGGGCCGAGGAAGAACGCGCGTGGCAAAGGGAAAAAAGCCGGCACGGGTTCGGCGTACGAAGAAGGTCGTGGAAGCCGAGGGTGTGGCACACATCAAGGCGACCTTCAACAACACGATCATCACCATCACCGATTCGGCGGGCAATACGGTCGTCTGGTCGAGCGCCGGCAAGGCGGGGTTCAAGGGCTCCAAGAAGTCGACTCCCTTCGCCGCAACGGTCGCTGCCGAGCAGGCAGGCCGGGAGGCCGTGAGCCTCGGAGTCCGGCGCGTCAGCGTGCGCGTCCAGGGTCCGGGCTCGGGCCGCGAGTCGGCCATACAGGCACTCTATGCGGCAGGGCTGCACATCATGGCCATCGAGGACGTCACCCCGCTGCCGCACAACGGCTGCCGGCCACCCAAGAAGCGCCGGGTATAGGAAGAGAAACGGATGGCGCGGTACACCGGACCTGTTTGCAAGCTTTGCCGTCGGGAGGGGCAGAAGCTCTTCCTGAAGGGCCTGAAATGCTACACGGAGAAGTGTCCGATCGAGCGCAGGGCCTATCCGCCCGGCCAGCACGGTCCCTCGCAGGCCCGTCGCCGGAGACGGTCCGACTACGCGCTCCAGTTGCGCGAAAAGCAGAAGACCAAGCGAATCTACGGCCTGCACGAGAAGCAGTTCCGCAACCTGTTCAACAGGGCGGCACACCAGTCGGGCGTGACCGGGGAGAACCTGCTGGTGGCCCTCGAGCGACGCCTGGACAACGTCGTCTTCCGGCTCGGTTTCGCAGCGAGTCGCAGCCAGGCGCGTCAGCTGGTCCGTCACCGCCACGTGGAAGTGAACGGCCGCATCGTGGACGTACCCAGCTATGCGGTGGAAGGCGGGGACGATATCGCGATCAAGGCCAGGTCGCGGGACCTGCTCCCGGTTCAGGCCAGCCTCGAGTCGCGCGTCCGTCCCGACACAGCCGAATGGCTGGCGGTCGACGACAAGACGCGGGTCGGGCGGGTGCTGCGGCTCCCAACCCGCCAGGACGTGCCGATGGCCGTTCAGGAGCAGTTGATCGTGGAGCTTTACTCGAAGTGATGCTGTCGAACCTGCCACGGAGGAGCGCGTGGAGATCGATCTGACCGGGCTCGTACTTCCCGAGCACGTCGAGGTGACGGGCTTCAGCGACAACGGAAAGACTGCCGAGTTCGTCATACAGCCGCTGGAGCGCGGCTATGGCTACACGCTGGGGAATTCCGTTCGGCGGGCTCTGGTGTCGTCGTTGCGGGGTGCGGCCATCTGGGCGTTCCGCATAGAAGGCGTCGTGCACGAGCACCAGACCATACAGGGTGTGGTGGAGGACGTGCATCAGGTCATTCAGAACCTCAAGGCGCTGGTGCTCACCCTCGACGAGGATGTGGACGAAGCCAAGCTCACCGTTCATGTGGATGCCGCGGGACCGGTTTCGGCGGCCGACATCAACGCGCCGGCTTCCGTTGAGATACTCGATCCGGACCAGCACATCCTGACGCTCGAGGGCGACCGCAGCCTGAGCATGGAGCTCTACGTCAACAAGGGCCGTGGTTTCGTGCTCTCCGACCAGCACCCGCGCCCGGAGGGATCTCCCGTCGACCTGGTGCCGATCGATGCGATCTACAATCCGGTGCGCCGTGCCAACTTCACGGTCGAGGAAACCCGGGTCGGCGAGCGCACCGACTTCGACCGGCTGTCGTTCAGAGTGGAGACCGACGGGTCCGTTCGCCCCGAGCAGGCGATGGCCAACGCCGCGGGGCTGGTGCGCAGGTACCTCGAGTACATGCTGAACTTCAGTGTCAATGGGGCTCCCGAGCCGCCCGCGCCCGGGACGGTCCCGTTGCCCGCGCGCATCCGGATGCAACTTGCGCGCCCCATCGAGGAGGTGACGGAAATCTCGGTGCGATCGCGCAACTCGCTGCAGAAGGAGAACCTCCGCACCCTCGGAGACCTCGTGCGGCGCACCGAGAAGCAGATCCTAAACATCGACAACTTCGGCCAGAAGTCGATGGAAGAACTCCTCGCTTTTCTCGACGAACACTCCATCGAACTCGGAATGTCGCTGACGACGGGTCCGGACGGAGAGTGGTTCCTGGCCCAGGAAGAAGCCGCCTCGGGTGGCGGGGAACCGTCCGATGACTAGCCGTCCACGGGCTGCCGACCGTCCACGGCCTGCCGGCATCCGCCATCTGCCCCCGGGCACTGCCAGCTGAACCCCAACGACTCATGCGCCATCGCAAAACCGGACGCAGCCTCTCCCGCACCGCCAGCCACCGGCGGGCGCTTCTGCGCAACATGGCAACCGCGCTTTTCCGGCACGGGAGAATCGAGACCACGACCGCGAAGGCGAAGGAACTCCGTCCCTACGCGGAACGCCTGATCACGCTGGCCAAGCGGGGCGACCTCCACGCCCGCAGGCTCGTTGCGCGAAAGATCTCCGACCGAGATGTTCAGGGAAAGCTGTTCGACGAGATCGCTCCCGGGTTTGCCCGCCGTCCGGGCGGGTACACGCGCATCCTCAAGCTGCGCCACCGCAGGGGCGACGCGGCCGAGATGGCTCTCATCGAACTCGTGGAACGAGACTAACCTCAAACGCAGGGGGCACCGGACCATGCTCGATCTCGGATCACGCCGGGGCGCGGCCGAAAAAGCGGCACTTCCACTCATGATCGTGGCCTTCCTGGGCATCGCGGGGTTTCTCTACTGGCTCAACGTGACGGCGGTCGGGACGACCACCGCCGTGGTGACCGCCCCGGAGGAGGATCCGTTTGCCGACGCCATCCCGATCACGGCGTCGTCGCTGGAGACGAACGCGCTGCAGTTCGAGGGAGCGCTGCTGCGGGTTCCGGATATCGAGGTGATCAGCCGCGTCGGCGACCAGGCCTTCTGGACCCAGCTGCCCAACGAGGACAACTTCTTCATGAAGATGGGGCCCGGGTTGACCGGCGACTCCGTGCCGATGACGGTTTCCTCCGGTGAGACCGCCAGCTTCGTGGTGGGTACGCTGCACATCATGAACGACAGTACGCTGGATGCATGGGAGAGCCAGGGGGCGTTCGAGAACACCCCGACGGGCCGCCTGGAGGCCGAATTCGCGGACGTGTTCCTGGAACTGGAACATTTCGAGCGGAGTGCCGGGGAGGCGGAGGAGGCCGGGACGGAGGAGGCTTCTCCGCCGGGAGGCGGGCCCCAGTAACCCCTGGTCGCGCCCGCGACGACGGTTTTGCGGTCACAGGAAACGAGAGGTTCCGCTACGGCGGTCAACGGATCAGGCGAGCAGATGGCGAAAGTGTGTGAACTGTGCGGCAAGAGGCCCGCGACCGGCAACAACGTGAGCCACGCGCACAACAAGACCCGGCGCCGGTGGCTTCCGAACCTCCAGTCCGTTCGCGTCTTCGACGACAGCGGGCGGCGCCGAAGGGCCCGCGTGTGCACCCGCTGCATTTCCGCCGGAAGGGTCAGGAAGGCGCCGCGGTTCCAGCCGAGCGGGAAAGCCTGACCGGGTTCCCGCCCTGCGAGCGCCCCCCCATTCCGGTCCGGGACTCCGGACCCGGGGCATGAACGAGCAAGCGCAGGAACCGATGCTGGAGCACTTCCGTTCCGGCAACCTCACCATGGGGGTAATCGGGCTCGGCTACGTTGGACTTCCCCTTGCGACCATCGTCGCCGAAGCCGGGATACGCGTCATCGGGTTCGACATCGACGAGGCCGTCGTGGACGGGGTCAACGCGGGCGCGAGCCATATCGGGGATGTTCCCTCAAGCCGCCTCGCTGCACTTGTGCGGGCAGGCGTGCTTTGCGCGACCGCCGACATGTCGCGCCTCCCGGAGTGCGATGTCATCGCCATCAGCGTCCCGACTCCGCTGTCGAAGACCCGTGACCCCGACATCTCCTTCATCCTGGCGGCCGCCTCCGCCGTTTCCGCGGGTCTGCGCCGCGGCCAGCTGGTGGTGCTGGAATCGACCACCTATCCCGGCACCACCCGCGAAGTGGTTCTCGGAGAGCTCGCGAAGAGCGGATTGGTGGTGGGGGAGGACTTCTTCCTCTGTTTTTCGCCGGAGCGAACCGATCCGGGGAACGAGGTCTGGACGACACGCAACACGCCCAAGGTGATCGGGGGCGTGACCACCCGGTGCACGGCAGCCGGCGCGGCGTGCTACGGCCGCTTCATCGACCGCATGGTGCCGGTGTCCAGCGCCGAAGTAGCCGAACTCAGCAAGATCCTGGAGAACACCTTCCGGGCAGTGAACATCGGGCTGGTAAACGAGACCGCCCTCATCGCCGACCGGCTGGGCGTGGACATCTGGGAGGTGGTCGAGGCGGCCGCCACCAAGCCGTTCGGGTTCATGCGTTTCGTCCCGGGTCCCGGCCTGGGGGGGCACTGCATTCCCGTCGATCCCCACTACCTGTCCTGGAAAATGCGCACGCTCGACTTCCGCACCCGCTTCATCGAGCTGGCGTCGGAGATCAACGCAAGCATGCCTCGATTCGTCGTGGACCAGGTGCGCGACGCCCTGAACGACGAAGGCAAGGCGGTCAGGGGTTCGACCGTGGCCATTCTGGGGGTCGCGTACAAGAAGGACATCGATGACGTGCGGGAATCTCCGGCGCTCTACATCATCGAGCTGCTGGAGGCCGCGGGCGCCGGCGTGGTCTACCACGATCCGCACGTGCCCTTCCTCAACGATGAGCGCACGGGGCTGCGGGAATCGGTTGCGCTGACGCCTTCCCTGCTGGGTCAGGCCGATGTGGTGTTGATCCTTACCGACCACTCCTGCTTCGCCATGCGCGAAATAGTCGCAAAGTCGAGGGTGCTGGTGGACGCCCGCAACGCCACGGCGGGCACCAACGCGCGGGCGGCGTCCCGCCGCGGGGTGGGGTGGATCGTGAAGGGTGGCCTCGCCTAGTCGCCGCGGCCGCTGCGGCGAGACCTCCATCCCGGAACCTGTGGGGCGCGATCCCGGTAGGGGACGCATGTTCGAACACGGAAGGGACAAGGTCGCCGGGTGGTTGCGGGGTGGCTGCCTGATCGCGGTCGCGGCAGCCGCCTGCGTGACGCGCGCCGCCGAGGACGGCGCCACCCTGCGCGGTGACCAGGCCTGGGCCCATGGCGACTACGAGGAAGCGCTCGCCGAATACCGGTTGGCCGTGCGCCGTGGAGCCGGTTCCGGGGACGCGCATCTGCGCGTGGCGCATGCCTACGCCCGCCTGGGGCGGGTGGACGAAGCCAGGCAGGCCTACCGGCGCGCCATCGAGGCCGAGCCCGGCCTGGTCGACCAGGCGGTCTCCGACCTGGTTCGACTGGCGCGCACCGCCCAGCAGCAGGCGGATCGCTTTGCGCTGGCGTCCGCGCTCGAAGCCGCCGCGGAACTCAATCCGGATGTCAACTTCGCCCGTCTGGCCTTCCCTCTGGCCTCGCACTATGCGGCCAACGGGGAACACGCGCGCGCGCTCGTCTTTTTCCAGCGCGCGCTCTCGGGCGACTCGGTGCCGGAGGTGCTCTACGAGACCGCCCTGGCTTACGAGGAAGTGGGGGCCTGCGAGTCCGCCCTCGCCTTCTATCGGCGGTTTGAGGAGATGGTGCCGACGCGGCAGCAGCGCGATGCCGGCTGGCACATCGGCAAGTGCTCCTACGATCTCGCGCAGGAATTCCGGAATGACGGCGACCACGAGGGAGCCCTGGCCCTGATTCAGGAAACCGTGGCTCGGGGCGAACCCCGGACCCACCTCGCCCGGGCCTATTTCGAGCTGGGCGAACTGCTGGTGTCCTTCGCCCGCTGCGCCGAGGCCGTGGATGCCTTCGGAGGGGCGGCGCGGGAGGATCCGTCGGCGTCGAGGGCGCTCGCCCGCCGAGCCGAGCAATGGATCGACCAGCTGCGTTTCGGGGTGTCCGCCGGCGACGACCCAGGCCGTGGGGCGATGGTAGGGGAGGAGGGTCGGCGCAGCGGGCCTCCGGGATGGCCGGAAGATCTTGAGTGGGCGTGCTGACACGCACTCCGCTGGTCGACCTGCGGGCACAGTACGACACCATGCGGGCGGAGATCGATCGCGCGCTCACCGAGGTGGTCGAAAGCCAGAGATTCGTGCTGGGACCCGCGGTCGAGGCGTTCGAGGAAGCCGTGGCGGAGCGGGTCGGGGTGCGTCACGCCGTCGGATGTGCCAACGGCACCGACGCCATCTGGCTCGTGTTGCGTGCCCTGGGGCTCGGTCGCTCCGACGAGGTGATCGTCCCCGCCTTTACCTTCTTCGGAACCGCCGGAGCGGTATGGAACGCGGGCCTCCGCCCGGTCTTCTGCGACGTGGACCCGGAGACCTTCAACCTGGATGCGGACACCGTGCGCGCGTGCTGGAGCGATCGCACCCGGATCGTCCTTCCCGTGCATCTGTTCGGGCAGATGGCGCCCATGGCCGAATTGCTCGAGCTCGCGCGCGATCGGGGTGCCCGCGTGGTCGAAGACGCGGCCCAGGCGCTCGGCGCCCGGCAGCGGACGCCCGGAGGCGAAATCGCCCTGGCAGGGGCTTCCGGGACGGCGGGGACCGTCAGCTTCTTTCCCACCAAGAACCTGGGAGGATTCGGCGATGGCGGCATGGTCGTCACCGACGACGGCGCGTTGGCCCGGCGGCTTCGCCGGCTGCGCGTGCACGGAGGGATGAGCGGCGGGCGCCATGACGTGGTCGGGGTGAACAGCCGGCTGGATTCCCTGCAGGCCGCGGTGCTGCACGCGAAGCTGCCCCGGCTGACCGGCTGGACGGAGGCCCGCAGGACCAACGCCACGGTCTACGACGAGATGCTGGCCGGCGTCGCCGGCGTCGTCCGCCCCCGGGTTCGGTCCGGGAACTTCCACACCTACCATCAATACACCATTCGGGCGCGTGAGAGGGACCGGCTTCGGAGCCACTTGCGCCAGAGGGGACTGGAGACAGGGCTTTACTATCCGCGACCGCTTCACCTGCAGCGCTGCTTCGCGGAACTCGGCTATCGCCCCGGCGATCTTCCGGTGGCCGAGGCTGCGTGCCGGGAAGTGGTCAGCCTTCCGGTGTTCCCGGAGCTGGGGAGAGAACGTGCAGCAGAGGTTGCGCGGGCGATTCGGGACTTTTACCGGGCAGGATGAGTCATCCGTTCATGGACGCGCCCGCCTTCTTTCGCGATCCTTCACCAAGGGAACGGGCGTTGGTGCTTTTCAGGAGAGTTCGGTGCCGATGATGAGTGGAAGTCGCGCGTACAGGAACGGGCGCACCTGGGTGCTGTCCGCACTTGTCGTATGCCTGGGTGCCGCCTGCTCATCCACCCCGCCCTATTTCGGATTGACCGCCTCGCAACTCCTCGAGTATTCGCAGGAGGCGTTCGATCGCGAAGACTGGGATGAAGCCGTGACGGCGCTTGAGCGGCTGGTACAGGGAGCGCCGGGCTTCGATCAGATGGCCGAGGCCCGCATGCTGCTCGCGCAGGCCTACCTCAACAAGGGTGACTTCATCACCGCCAACTCCGAATTCGTTCGCTTTTCCAGCACGTATCCGACCCACGAGCTCATGACCGACGCGGCCCTGGGGCTGTGCCGCTCGCACTCGCGCCTGTCCCCGATCCTCGACCGTGACCAGCAGTATACCGTGCAGGCGCTGTCGTCCTGTCAGGCGGTGACGCTCGACTACCCGGGAACCCAGGAGGCTGCAGAGGCCGATTCGATCCGCACTGTCATGGTGGAAAAGCTGGCGTGGAAGGACGTCAACCGGGGCGAGTTCTACTTCCGGCGCAGCCTGCTGGATTCCGGACTCATCTATTTCGAGCAGGCGCTTGAGGACTATCCCGATACCACCGCGGCCCCGGCCGCGCTGCTCTTCATCTATCGCACCTACCAGCGCCTGGAGTACGAGGAAGAGGCGACCGAGGCGCGCCAGAGGCTGCTCGACCGGTACCCGGATTCACCGGAAGCGGAGGAGGTCCGTGATGTCGGATGAGCGCGCTTCCGGGGGCGTCGCGCTCTTCGGGGGAACGTTCGACCCGCCCCACATCGGGCACCTGACGGTTGCGCAGGACGCCTACGACGCTCTTCCCGTGCACCGCGTCGTGTGGATCCCGTGCGGGCATCCTCCCCACAAGCGCCCGTGGCGATTGTCGTCCCCCGAGGTTCGCCTGGAAATGACCCGGGCGGCCGTGGCCGGCGACGCACGCTTCCGGGTAAGCGACCGGGAGGTGCGCCGGAAGGGCACTTCCTATACGGTCGACACGCTGCGGGAGCTCGTGGCCGCCGGTGCCGCGACCCGCCTCTTCCTGCTGATCGGCCCCGATCAGGCGGCGGCCTTCCACAAGTGGCGGGAACCCGCCGAGATCGCGCGCCTGGCGCGGGTCGTGGTCTTGGTCCCCGGTGGCGGCTCCTTCGGACGGGTTCCGTCCCCTGGAGTAAAGCACGAGCAACTGCCCGTCACCCGGATCGACGTCTCGTCGAGCGAGATTCGGACGCGATTCGGCGAGGAACGCCGGCTTCGGTATCTGGTGCCCGACCCGGTCCGCGCGATCGTGAAGCGGGAAGGGCTGTACCCGTACGCGGAACGCCCGTACGTCGCGGCCGGGGGAGTGGCTGCCGGCGGTACCGGTGCGGGTCGCCGCCGTGCCATGACGCGCGCGACGCGCTGGACGGAACGATGATCAAGGCATTCGCCAGGAAGGTGTTCGGAGACCGGCACGCCCGGGAGGCGCGAAAGCTCCAGCCCCTGGTCGACGAGATCAACGAGATCCAGGAGGGACTGGCCGGGATCTCGCGGGATGAGCTGCGCGGCAAGACGGACGAGTTCCGTGCCCGCATACACGAACGGGTAGGTCCCGTTCTCGACCAGGCGCAGGATCTTCGCGAACGCAAGAGCCGGTCTCAGGATCCGTCCGAGCGGGAGAGCCTCGGCCTCAGGATCGCCGAACTCGACAAGGATTATCTCGCCGAACTCGAAGAAGCTCTCGACGACATCCTTCCCGAGGCTTTTGCCGTCGTCAAGGAGGCGTGCCGGAGGCTCGTGGGGTCCACGGTGCGGGTGACCGGGCACGACCTCGTCTGGGACATGATCCCCTACGATGTCCAGCTGATCGGGGCCATTGCGCTCCACCAGGGCAAGGCCGCCGAAATGGCCACCGGTGAAGGCAAGACCCTGGTGGCGACGATGCCGCTCTACCTGAACTCCCTCGCGGGGCGGGGAGCACACCTCGTCACCGTCAACTCCTACCTGGCCCGCCGCGACGCCCAGTGGATGGGCTACATCTATGAATCGCTGGGCCTCACCACGGATGTGATCGACGAGCACCAGCCGGGTTCGGAGGAGCGCCGGCAGGCGTACCTGGCGGACATCACCTACGGGACCAACAACGAGTTCGGGTTCGACTACCTGCGCGACAACATGGTCCACGATCTCGCGCAGCGGGTACAGCGCGGGCATCCCTTCGCGATCATCGACGAGGTGGACTCCATCCTCATCGACGAGGCTCGAACGCCGCTGATCATCTCGGGACCGGTCGGGCGCGACACCTCGACGCCGTTCAAGCAGATGGCGCCGCTGGTGGGAAGACTCTATCGGCAGCAGTCGAAGATCACCGGTGAGCTGGTCGCCGCCGCGCACCGTGAACTGGAAACGGGCAACGAGCACGCCGCCGGCGAGAGCCTGCTGGCAGTCAAGCGGGGGACGCCGAAGAACAAGCGCCTGCTCAAGCTCTTCGCCGAGGATCCGGGGATTCAGAAGCTGGTGCAGAAGGTCGAAGGCGACTACATGCGCGAAAAGCGCCTGCACGAGATCGACGAACTCCTGCTGTTCGCGATGGATGAGAAGGGGCACAACGTGCACCTCTCGGACAAGGGCCTGGACACGCTGTCACCGGGAGATCCCGACGCCTTCGTGGTGCCGGATCTCTCCGAGGCGATGGGGGAGCTCGAGCAGGACGAGATGCTCTCGGTGGACGACCGGCGGGAACGCATTCAGGCGCTCGAGGGCGAGTACGCGACCAAGAGCCAGAAGATCCACGTCATTCACCAGTTGCTGAAGGCATACGCGCTCTATCATCGCAACGAGCAGTACATCCTCGGCGAGAACGGCGCCGTGGTGATCGTGGACGAGTTCACCGGACGGCAGATGCCGGGCCGGCGGTGGAGCGACGGGCTGCACCAGGCGGTGGAGGCGAAGGAGGGCGTGGAGGTGCGGGGCGAGACCCAGACGCTCGCCACCATCACCATCCAGAACTACTTCCGCATGTACGACAAGCTGGCGGGGATGACCGGAACCGCGGAGACGGAGGAGAACGAATTCCACCAGATCTACGGCCTGGACGTGATGGTGATCCCGACCAACCGGCCCGTGATCCGGGACGACCGCGACGACCTCATCTTCCGCACCGTACGCGAGAAGTACAACGCGCTCATGGACGAGATCGGGCATTTCAACCGGCTGGAGCTGCCCGTGCTGGTCGGCACCACCAACGTGGATGTCTCGGAAACGCTTTCCCGCATGCTCAAGCGGCGCGGCATCCGCCATAACGTGCTCAATGCCAAGCAGCACCTCCGCGAGGCGGAGATCGTGGCCGAGGCAGGGCGCCCGGGGGCGGTGACCATCGCCACCAACATGGCCGGCCGCGGCACCGACATCAAACTGGGCGAGGGGGTCAAGGACGCGCGCACCGTAGGCTGGGCGCGCGCCCGCGGGCTCGACCTGGACGAACTCTATCCGGTCGATCCACGCCGGGTCACCGTGGACCTGGAGAGGAAGCCGGACGACTTCGTCATCGAGATCGGCGGCCTCCACATTCTCGGATCGGCGCGGCACGACTCGCGCCGCATCGACCGCCAGCTCAGGGGGCGCGCCGGACGCCAGGGCGACCCGGGAACCTCGCAGTTCTTCCTGTCGCTCGAAGACGACCTGATGCGCCTGTTCATGTCGGACCGCGTGGCGGGGGCCATGGAGAAGCTCGGCGCCGAGGAAGGCGAGGTGATCGCGCATCCCCTGGTTACGCGCTCGATCGGAAGGGCCCAGGTGCGCGTGGAGGGGAACAACTTCGAGGCGCGCAAGCGGCTTCTCGACTACGACGATGTCATGAACCAGCAGCGCGAGGTCATCTACGACCTGCGCCTGTTCGCGCTGGAGGGGGGAGAGGATCTCAAGGGCGAGATCTGGGAGATGATCGAGTACGCCCTCGGGAGCACGCTGGACGAGTATGTGCCCGCCTCCAGCCCCGAGGAGGAATGGGACCTGGCCGGACTCAAGCGCCGCCTGCTGCTCGAGTTCCTGGTGCTCGTGAACGATTTGCCCGATGGGGACGAGTTGGTCCCGGAACTGGACCACGAGGATCTGGCGGCACTTGTCAACGAGGCCGGAAGGGACGCTTTCCAGCGCAAGCTGGAGGGATTCGGCGAGACCGCGGAACGCGTCACCTCCTACATCCTGCTGTCGGTGATCGACCAGAAGTGGAAGGATCACCTGTACGACCTCGACCACCTCAAGGCGTCCATATCGTACCGCAGCTGGGGGCAGAAGGACCCCCTGGTCGAATACAAGAAAGAGGCCTACGACATGTTCGTGGACCTCATGCACGATCTGCGCAAGACGCTGGCGTCGCTCATCCTGCGGGCGCAGGTCGAGCAGCAGCCGCCGGTCCGACGGCGCCCGATGGGAGGCCAGCGCCTCACCTATACGGGTCCGCAGGAGACATCGGCCGCCACCAACCGCGCACGGCCGGCTGCTCCGGTCTCCCGCCGGGCGGGCGCGCCGGGACGGGTCGATGCGACCGGCATCGCCCGGAGCGCGCGCGCCGCCGCCGGTCCCGCAACCGACGTGTCCACCCTGGCAACCAACCGCGGCGAGGCGCGCAAGTCCCGGCCGGTCACCGTCGAGGCCCGCCCGGGACGCAACGCGCCCTGTCCCTGCGGCTCGGGAAAGAAATACAAGAAGTGCCACGGGCGCGCCGCCTGACACCCCCCCGCCCGATGCGCGAATGGCCGCGCGGAGACCGCCCGCGCGAACGCCTGCGGGAGGTGGGCGTGCACGGGCTTGCGACCCGCGAGCTGCTTTCGCTCGTGGTGGGCAGCGGAAGCAGGGGCGCGAGCGCGATGGACGTGGCGGATGCCCTGCTGCGGCGCTGCGAGGGATCGCTGGCGCGCATGGGATCGGCCCCCGCCGGGCTCCTGGAGGGCGTTGCGGGCGTCGGAGAGGCGACCGCCGCCAGGGTGCTTGCGGCGCTGGAACTGGGTCGCCGGGGCGTCAGGGAGCGCCTTTCCACCCGCGACCCCATCCGCGGCCCCGGCGACATCTATGCGCGCATGGCCCCCCGGCTGCGCGATCTGCGCCACGAGGAGTTTCACGCCCTTCTGCTCAACAGCCAGCACGGCGTGCTGCGCGAGGTGCTGATCACGCGCGGAATCCTGGACGCCTCCCTCATCCATCCGCGCGAGGTGTTGCGGGAGGCGATCGTGGAAAGCGCGGCAGCGGTGATTCTGGTGCACAACCACCCATCCGGAAACCCGTCACCCTCCGCCGAGGACCGCGAGGTCACCCGGCAGCTGTCGGCGGCCGGCCGCACGGTCGGCATCCCGGTGCTCGACCACGTGATCATCGCGGGCGAGGCGTTTCGCTCGCTGGCCCAGGACGGCCTGATGTAGCGGACTGCCCGTCGGAGCTGCCCGGTGCACCCCGCGCGCGCCCGGTCCCTGCGGATAACCCGGCTGGCGATTATGTTCACTGGTCGAGCGCAGCTCGAACGAGTCCGCACACCGCTGTCTCACCTGCAGGGTCCCGATAATGGCGACTTCGACTGCCACGATTGCCAGGAACGCGGTTCAGAAACTGCCCGCGCATCTTGCTCCGGCTATCGAGGCGTACGCCGACCGCCTGGACGTCAGCCAGATCGAGAGGGCCTACCGGGTCGCAGCGGAAGCACACGCGGGCCAGCGGCGCGCTTCCGGCGCACGCTATGTCACCCACGCCGTCGGTGTCGCCACCATCCTGGCGGAACTGCGCCTGGATACAGCTTCCATTGCCGCGGGCCTGATCCACGATGTCGTGGAGGACACCGCCGTCGACCTGACCGATGTGGAAGCCCAGTTCGGCGCCGAGGTGGCGGGGATCGTGGACGGCGTCACGAAGATCGGGCGCGTGCGCTTTCGGTCGAATGCGGAACGGCAGGTCGAGAACTACCGCAAGCTGCTCGTGTCGATGGTGCAGGATGCCCGCGTGATCCTCATCAAGCTCGCCGACCGGCTCCACAACATGCGCACGCTCGAGCACCTGAGGCCGCCCAAGCAGAGGCGAATCGCGCTGGAGACGCGCAACATCTATGCCCCCATCGCCCATCGCCTCGGGCTGGCGGCCATCAAGTGGGAGCTGGAGGACCTGGCCTTCAAGTTTCTCGAACCCGGCGAATACAACCAGCTGAAGAAGAAGATTCAGCAGCGCCGCCGGGAACGGGAGCGGCAGATCATGGAGATGAAGCGTCCGCTGGTCGACATGCTGACCGAAGCGGGAATCCCCTTCGTCGACGTGACCGGCAGGCCGAAGCATCTGTGGTCGATCCACAAGAAGATCCGCGCCAACGACCTTCCCTTCGAGGAGATACAGGATCTGCTCGCACTGCGCGTGATTACGGACTCGGTGCAGCACTGCTACGCGTCGCTCGGGGTGATCCACAACCGCTGGACTCCGGTGCAGGAGCGCTTCCGCGACTATATCGCGACGCCGAAGTCCAACATGTACCAGTCCCTGCACACGACCGTGTTCGGTCCGCGCGGCCGCCGCTACGAGATCCAGATCCGCACCGAGGCGATGCACCTGACGGCGGAGCAGGGGATCGCCGCGCACTGGCGCTACAAGGAAGGCGGGGGCGCCAGGAAAGACGAGGTCGGGGAAGCTCTCTCCTGGTTCCGCCAGGTGCTCGAATGGCAGAAGGATACCAGCGAGCCGGAGGAATTCATGGAGTTCCTCCGCATGGACCTCTTTCAGGGAGAGATCTTCGTCTTTACCCCCAAGGGCGAAGTCAAGCAGCTTCCCGTCGGCGCGACTCCGATCGATTTCGCGTATTCCGTCCACAGCGAAATCGGATCGCACTGCGCGGGCGCGCGGGTGAACGGCCGCATCGCCCCGCTCTCGCGCAAGCTCAAGAACGGCGACACGGTCGAGATCATCAAGAACGCCAAGCAGCGTCCCAACCGCGATTGGCTCGCGTTCGTCAAGACGTCGCGAGCGCGCGGGCAGATCCGCCGCTGGATCCGCAAGGAGGAATTCGCCTCCGCCCTTCAGCTGGGTGGAGATTTCCTGAAGCAGGAGCTTCGCAAGCGACGCCTTCCCAAGCCGGGCGACGACGCGAAGATCCATGCGGCCGCGCAGCTGGGCTATCCCGACTTCGACCAGATGCAGGCAGCGCTGGGGCGGGGAGACGTGGGTCCCGCTGCCGCCCTCAGGGCCCTCTTCCCGGACCAGGAGACCACTCCCGGCTCCCAGCGCCCTTCCACGTTGCGGCGCATCGCCGCGAGGATACGTCCTTCCAGCAAAGGCGTGCGCATCCAGGGCGTGGACAACCTGATGGTGCGCTACTCCCAGTGCTGCCAGCCGGTGCCGGGTGACGACGTCATCGGCTACATCACGGTCGGGCGCGGCATCTCGATTCACCGGACCGACTGCGCCAACGTGCTCTATCTGTCCCAGGATCCGGAGCGCAGGGTCGAGATCCGATGGACGGCGGAGAAGGGAGATACCCGGATGGTGAAGATTCAGGCCCGCGCCGTGGATCGCCGGGGGCTCCTGTCGGATATCGCCAAGGCCATCGCCAACACCGGGACCAACATCCAGAATGCGGACGTTCGATCGGACAGGGCGGGCATGAGCGGCGAGTTCGTGGTGGAGGTGGAGGACCTGGCTCACCTGGAAAAGGTGCTCAAGGCCGTGAACCAGGTGAAGGGCGTGCTCACGGTCGAACGGCGCGAGAGCAAGGGCGAGACGGGAAGGATCGAGGCCTAGTTCGTGCCCCGGTTCGAGATCCACTCCTCCTTCGAGCCCGCGGGAGACCAGCCCTCCGCGATCGAGGAGCTTTCGGCCGGCCTGGAGGATGGAACCCGCTTCCAGACCCTGCTGGGGGCGACCGGCACCGGGAAGACGCTCTCAATGGCGCACGTCATCCAGCGCCACGGTCGTCCCACGCTGGTGATGTCCCACAACAAGACGCTGGCGGCTCAGCTCTACGGGGAACTGAAGGCGCTTTTTCCCGTCAATGCGGTCGAGTATTTCGTCTCCTACTACGACTACTATCAGCCGGAGGCCTATGTCCCGGCCACCGACACCTATATCGAGAAGGACGCGAGCATCAACGAGGACATCGACCGGCTGCGTCTCCGCTCCACCTCCTCGCTGTTCGAGCGGGACGACGTAATCGTGGTGGCGTCGGTTTCCTGCATCTACGGCCTGGGCAACCCCGCCGACTATCGTTCCCTCATGCTGGAGGTGCGGGTGGGGGAGCTCTTGCCGCGTGACGAGTTGCTGCGGGGGCTGGTCGACATTCAGTACCACCGCAACGACTTCGCCTTCGAGCGCGGCACCTTCAGGGTACGGGGCGACACCGTCGAGATTCTGCCCGCCTATGAGGAGCAGGGGATCCGCATCGAACTGTGGGGAGACGAAATCGAGCGCATCACGCGGTTCGAGCCCCTCACGGGAGAGGCGATCGTTTCCCTGAACCGCACCGCCATCTACCCCGCCAGCCACTATGTCACGCACCGCCGCACCCTGGAGGAGGCGGTGCCCCTGATCCGCGACGAGCTGGCCGATCAGCTGCACCGCTTTCGCAGGGCGGGCAAGCTGCTGGAGGCGCAGCGGCTCGAGTCGCGCACCAACTTCGACATCGAGATGATGCTGGAGGTGGGAACCTGCCCGGGCATCGAGAACTACTCGCGCTTCATCAGCCGCCGCGAGGCGGGAGAACGGCCATCCTGCCTCCTGGACTACTTCCCGGAGCGCTTTCTCACCATCGTGGACGAATCGCACGTGTCCCTTCCGCAGATCCGCGGGATGTTCAACGGCGACAAGGCGCGCAAGGATACCCTGGTCGAGTTCGGCTTTCGGCTGCCCAGCGCGCTGGACAACCGGCCGCTCCGGTACGAGGAGTGGGAGTCCGTTCTGGATCAGGCGGTTTTCGTCTCGGCCACCCCTGGCGACATGGAGCTGGGGCTGTCGCGGGGCGTCGTGGTGGAACAGATCATCCGCCCAACGGGGCTGGTCGACCCGGACGTGGAGGTGCGTCCCGTGCGCGGCCAGGTCGACGATCTGCTCGCCGAGATCCACGAGCGGGCGGCCCGCGGCGAGCGCATCCTGGTCACCACCCTCACCAAGCGCATGGCGGAGGATCTCTCGGAATACCTGCAGTCGCTGGGGGTGCGCGTCCGCTACATGCGCTCGGAGATCAACCCCATCGACAGGGTGGACATCCTGCGCGCCCTGCGGCTCGGCGGAATCGACGTGCTGGAGGGCATCAACCTGCTGCGCGAGGGTCTCGATCTGCCGGAGGTGTCTCTGGTCGCCATTCTGGACGCCGACAAGGAGGGCTTCCTGCGCGATGCCCGTTCGCTGATCCAGACCATCGGCCGGGCCGCCCGCAACGTTCGCGGCACGGCGATTCTCTATGCCGACACCATCACCGAATCGATGGCGAGGTGCCTCGACGAGACCAATCGGCGACGCGAGATTCAGCTCGCCTACAACAGGGAACATCGGATCACTCCGGAAACCATCGTGAAGAGCGTGGAGGAGATCGAGTTCAGCACCCGTGTGGCGGATGCGCGCGAGAAGCCGGTCGCCTTGGTGGCGGAAGCACAGCCGGGCTATTCGGACGAAGTCAACCGCGAAGAGTACGTGAAGATTCTGGAAGAGGAGATGAACCGGGCGTCGGGGGCACTCGAGTTCGAGCGGGCCGCGATGCTGCGGGACCAGCTTTTCGAGCTGCGGGTGTCGCTCGAGGGCGAAGGCGCGAAGAGGTAGGCCGGGATGCCCCCGGACACGGCGGAGACCGCGTCGGTGAAGACGCGGAGGGTGCTGAGCGAGGAAGAGCTGGCGAGGTGGGGCGAGCGCATCGGGTCTTCGGTCAGGCCTCCGGTG
>VYDD01000142.1 GCA_009843625.1 Gammaproteobacteria bacterium
TCTCCACAACACATGCCGCATGCACGGGGGGCAGAGTAGCGTGGAGTGGCTTCGACCAAGGTTCGGCATCGTCGCGCTGGCCGCGGGAGCGTTGACCGCGTCCGTCCTGGAGGCGCAGGAGGTGAACCGGGAGCGCGACGGGTCAACGGAGGAGGGTCCGCTGCCCGACGTGCTCGTTGGGATGAGGGGAGAACTCGTCGGGTTGTTCTCTCCGGGGGCCAATCTGGATGTCGTGGGGCGTTACCGGGATAGCCCCGCCTGGGCGTCCATGGGATTCCTGGCCCAGATGATTCGCTGGAACGTGCAGTACGACCACAGGACCCGGCGTGATCACCAGTATCTCGGCCGGGTCCGCCTGGGCCTGGGCCAGGGCGAGGGGCCGATCGTCTACGGGCTCGTGGAATACGGGACCGGCGTGATCAAGACGGAACCCGAGTCCATGCGTGGAGACACGTACAACGTGACAGGACTCGGACTGGGCGTGGGTTGGACTGTCCGCCGAATGACCATCTCGACCGAAGCCGCTGTCGGATCCGAAGACCGAGCCGATCCGAGCGCGCGTATCAGCCTGGGCGTGTCCTTCGAGTATCGCATCCTGCCGGTCGATTCCCCGTGACCGGTGGTGGTGACTCTCCCTGCCGCGACACCCGCACCAGATGGCAGCTGCTCGATGACTGCCAGTCCTCGATTCTCATCGACAGGCTGTCGAACAGGCGTCCGATCGCCTCCTTGTCGCGGTACGGCTGCGTCTCCGGCGTCGCTTCGATGAAGGCGTCGGGATCCCCGGCCCGAGCGAGCACCCGCCGAATCGCGAGGGCTACTGCGCGTTCCCGTTTCGTCGATCCGAGGGCCGTGCTGATGCACAACAGGACGGCCTGGAACGTGCTGATCCCGGCCGTCTTCGCCACCCACGCCACCAGCGCACCGAAGCCGAGGCGACCCAGCACCATTGCCGACCGCATGTGCAACGTGCCATCCCGCAGGAGTCCAAGCGCGGTCAGGAAGCGCTGCTGCGCCGCACTGTATCTGTAGAACGCGACGAAGACGTTGCCCGTCCCCGAAACGATCCGGTTCGCTTCGCGCAGGATCGCCTCGATCTGCTGCACATCGGCCATGAAGTCGATGACGCCGGTCGCAACGATGACCGTCTCATAGGTCCCATCAGCGAACGGTATCGCGGCCGCATTCGCGCGAACCAGGGTCAGGCCTCTGCGCAACCTGGCGTATTCCATCATCTCGGCGCTCAGATCGATGCCGTCGCATCGCAGCCCCTGACGCCGAAGCTCCTCGACGATCAGCCCCTGACCGGAACCGACCACCATGACGGGTGGGCGAATGTCGCCGAGGATCAGATGCACGCTCGGCACGTTCAGGTAGTTGTTTTCGAGCCGCCAGTGATGCGGTGCCAGCGTGTCCCAGTAGTGGGCCGCCTTGCGCGCGGCCGACGCTCCGTCTCCCTCGGTCACGGTCGGTCGCCTCCTTGATTAGCGGTCAACGTTCGTCGCTTGGTTCCAGAAACATATGATATCTTGAGCAGACAAGCACAGGAAATTACCATAACACTCATGAACAGCTTCCAACGCCCCCTCGTCGACGACCTTGTCCGTCTCCTGACCGACGAGCTCACGCCGCGGATCGTCGCCGTCACCGGACCGCGCCAGTCCGGCAAGACGACGCTCGTGCGGCACGCGCTGCGGCGCCTGCAAGCGTCCGGGATCCCCGGACGCCACATCGGGGTGGACGATCCTCAGGCAGGCCTGGGCGAGCCCTTTGCGGCATCGGAGACGGCCACCGTCCCCATCGATCCCAGGCTGCGCAACGCCGATTGGCTCGTCGGCGTGTGGGACCGAGCCCGCGACCGGGCGTGGCGGCACGAACGCGGGTTCGTCCTGGCCCTCGACGAGATCCAGTACGTGGAGGGCTGGTCGGCTGTGGTCAAGGGCCTCTGGGACCGCGACCGCGAGACGGGGTGCCCGCTCAAGGTGATCGTCCTCGGATCGGCGCCCTGGAGCTTGCTCACGGGAAGGGGCGAGAGCCTGGCCGGACGCTTCATGCCGCTCGATGTGCGTCACTGGTCGCTACAGGAAATGGTAATCGCCTTCGATTTGACGCTCAACGAGTACCTGTTTTTCGGGGGCTATCCGGGTGCCGCGTCGTTGATCCGGGACATGAGGATGTGGCGTGGATACGTGGTGAATGCCATCATCGCGCCGGTCTTCGGCCGCGACATCCTGGCGCTGACGCGGGTGGACAAGCCCGCGCTGATGCGCCAGCTCGTGGACCTGGTCCCGGAGTACTCGGGGCAGATCGTCACCTACACCAACCTGGTGGGGCGGCTCCGGGACGCCGGGAACGTGACGACCGTGGGCCACTATCTCGACCTCCTGTCCGACGCCGGCATCGTGGCCCACCTGCCCAACTACTCGGGGAGCGCCGTCCGGCGGACCCGCTCCAGCCCCAAGCTGAATGTGCTCAACACCGGGCTCATGACAGCGCTGTCGGGCTATTCCCTGGATCAGGCCCTGGCCGACCGCACGTTCTGGGGCCGCGTCGTCGAGAGCGCGATCGGAGCTCACCTCCACAACACCCTCGAAGCGGCCATGAGCCTCAGCTACTGGAGGGACGATCCCGACGAAGTCGACTTCGTACTCGCGCAGGGACCCCGCGTCCTCGGCATCGAGGTGAAGAGCGGGACGCGGGCACGCCCCGGGCGCGGGCTCCAGGCCTTCAAACAGAGGTTTCCGAAGGCGCGGACGCTGCTGGTCGGCGGGGAGCGAGGGGTTCCCCTGAACGAGTTTCTCGCCGAACCCGCATCCCATTGGCTGGAGGGCGACGGGTGAGCTTGATCGTTCCACGCTCCGTGACCGTGGGCCGGGCCAGGTGGGATGCAGGGTCGGGAGTTGCTGGCGAGCGCAGGCGCTCCGCGCCGCTGGCGGAATTCCGCTCCGAACGCGCCTATGTGTTGCTGGGGGACCCGGGGGCGGGGAAGACGGAAGCGTTCGGGACCGAGAGCAGAGCCGTTCCGGGCAGCATACGGGTCCCGGCGCGCCGCTTCATCTCCCGAAGTCTCAACCGGCATCCGGAGTGGCGCGCCGAGACGCTCTTCATCGACGGGCTGGACGAAGTCCGCGCGGGTCGCCCGGACGCGCGCAGGCCCATGGATCTGATCCTCGAGCGGCTCGAACGCCTCGGGAGCCCCAACTTCAGGCTCTCGTGCCGCGCGGCGGACTGGCTGGGTCGAAACGACCTGCAGGAGATCGTCGCGACTGCGGGGTACAGGGACGTCCGCGTCCTGCACCTCGAACCGCTCCGGGGCGAGGACATCCTGCGCATACTCAAGGACCTCCGCGTCCCTGATCGGCGCGGTTTCATGCGTGAGGCCGGTGAGCGCGGCCTGGGGGGGCTGCTCGCCAACCCGCACTCGCTCGAGCTGCTGGTCAAGGCCAAGGGGGGTGACGAATGGCCCCGCGACCGCCGCGCTACGTTCGAGAATGCGTGCCGTGCCCTGGCTCGTGAACGAAACGATGAACACCGCGTCGTCCAGCGCTCCGCGCCACTCCTCTCGCTCGACCGGATCATGGCTGCGGCCGGGCACCTCTCGGCACTCCTCCTGCTGTCCGACAACGAGCGTGTCTCCATCGATTCGTCGGCAGACCCCGAAAGCCTCTGCCTCGAGGACATCGCCGATGGCGACCAGCAGGCATTGCGGCGGGCCGTGAAGTCCAACCTGTTCAGCGTGGATCCCGATGGCGGCTTCGTACCCCCGCATCGCCAACTGGCCGAGTTCCTCGGCGCGCGCTTCCTGCACACCCGCATCGATTCTGGAGTTCCGGCGAGCCGGGTTCTCGCACTCATGACCGGGGAAGACGGCGTTGTCGTGACTGAATTGCGCGGACTGTCCGCGTGGCTGGCGGCCTTCGACAGGTCTTCGCGACGCGCCCTCATTCGGACGGATCCCGTCGGAATCGCGCTGTACGGGGACATCCAGGGCTTCCGCGGCGACGAAAAGGAGAGTCTTCTTCGCGCGTTCGCGAAGCGGGCCGACGAGATCAAGGCGTGGTCGTGGCCCCCGGTCGCGCTGGCGTCGCTGATCGACAGCCACACGGTTCAGTTGCTGGACGGCTATCTGGGGGATGAAGACAGGGGAGAGGGACGGCAGGCCGTCGTTAGCCTGCTTCTCCTCGGCCTCGCCCGGGTCAGCGGGGCCCACCGGTCCTGCGAGCGGTTGGAACAGGCGGTGCGTGATGTGACCTGGCAACCGTGGGTGCGACAGTTGGCGCTGCGCGCGCTGCTCCACCACTCCGAAAGCCGGGAAGACGGGGTGCCAACCCTGAGGGCGCTGCTCGACGACATCCGCGACGGACGTGTCGAGGATCGTGACGGTGAGCTGGCCGGCACCCTGCTGAGCGCGCTCTACCCGGATCATGTCGGGCCCGATGAGATCTGGGACTATCTGCTGCCCCGAAGGCCCTCCATGGTCGGAGCCTACATCCTGTTCTGGTCCACTCGCCTCCTGCGGAAGACACCGGGGAACGATGTCATTGCACTGATCCAGGCTTTGTTGGCGAAAGGGCAGGACTTCCGCCAGCAGCTCTCGGACCAGGGGCTCGGAGACGTGGTCCTGGCTCTCCTCGCCAACGCGCTGGCTGCCGCCGGTGACGACACTCGAGTCGCGACGCTCTACAACTGGCTCGAGTTGATGGATTTTGAGGAGTTCGGAGCTGCGCGGATGCGCGCGGCCGGGCATTCGGAAGTAAGCGGATGGCTTGCGCAGCGACCCAATCTGCAGAAGAAGCTTGCATTGGAGGGTTTGGGCCGACGGCTGCGTCACGACGATTCCGAGGTGAGCGGTGAAAGTCTCTACCGTGCGTGGATGGTCAGATCGACCATCTTCGGCGCCGGTGCGCCGGAAGACTTCGCCGAATGGTGTCTTACCCGTGCTGTCGAGGTGGCCGAGACCCGTCTCGAGGTCGCTCTTGCTCTCTTGCAGTGGAGCCGCCCCTGGCATGAGGAACACGGCGTCTCAGGTGTTTCGATTGAAGATGCTCGGGAGGCGACGAAAGACGTGCCGGCGTTACACGCCGAAGTCGAGCTGATCCTCGCCCCACCCAGGGAGCCGAAGAGACTGATGCTACTCCGGGAGGAAGACCGTGTGTACGCCCGCGAACGGAGACGAGAGAAAGCCGGGTTCATTGCGCAAGTTCGAGAAAGCGCGCCGGAGCTGAGACAGGGCCGGTGTGCGCCCGGACTGCTGCACCGCATGGCTCAACCCTACCATGACTTCTTTCTCAGACAGCGCGTGGAATCACCTTTGATGCGGATCGCGGACTTGCTCGACGGCGACGTTGACTTGGCCGGGACCGCAATCGAAGGGTTCCGTAAAGTCACCGCGCGCCCGGATCTCCCCACGCTGCGGGAATTCATACGCTTGGCCGAGCGCGATCGGATGTCCTCCTTCGCGCTCCCGCTACTGGCCGGCTTCGCCGAGATGCCTCCCGAGTCCGTGGATTCCCTCAGTCCTGTCGAAATCGCGCGGGCGGTCGGGCTCTACTATCTCATTCCCCTAAACGTCGAGGGACATCCTGCGTGGTATCGGCGCGCCCTCGAGTCCCATCCATCAGCCGTCGCCGAGGCCGCGATCAAGGTGTCGCGTTCACGCATCCGCGCTCGGCGCGATTGCCTGCACCTCTGGAAGTTCGCGCGCGAACCGTCCCATCGCGCGGTGGCTCGCCTGACGGTGCCATCGTTGCTGAGAGCGTTTCCGCCGCGATGCACCGAGCCTCTGGTCGCGGCGCTGCACGATGTGCTGCTGGCGGCAGTCCGATGGCAGCCCGACGGGATCGAGGAAGGCATTCGGACTCGCGCCGCCAGACCCGGCATGAATGTCTCGCAGGAAGCACTTTGGCTCGCTGCCGGGTTGTTCCTTTCACCGGAGGAATTCCTTCCCGCACTCGTGGCGTTCGTGGGAGACGGCGAAGAGGTGCGGCTGAGGCAGATTGTGCGGTTTCTTGCTCCGGGCGACATGTCTCCATTGCCCATGCTTTGGGACACCCAAGTTCTGAAGACTCTGATCGAGCTCCTGGGCGGCCAATACACGCCTTGGCGGCCCGGGTCCTCCGGAATGCTCTCCAAGGGCGAAGAGGACCGGCTGAAGGTGGAGGGTCTGGTAGCGCGTTGGGCAGCCACTCTGGCAAGCCGCACCGACCGCGAGTCCTGCGAAGCTCTTCAATCACTTGTCGAGAACCCTGAACTCCAACCATGGCACGCCAGGCTTGGCACTGAGCACGACGAGCAGGTGGTAGCTCGCCGCAACGCCACCTTCTCGGTGCCGGATCTGCTCGCGATTCAGAACACTCTGGCCAACGACCGACCCGCCAATCCTGCGGACCTGGCTGCGCTCGTGGCGGACAAGCTCGAAATCCTCGCTGCGCAGATCCAGCGCGGAAATACCGACGACTGGCGCCAATACTGGAACGAAGACAGCCGCCGTCAGACAACCAAACCAAAGCACGAAGATACCTGCCGGGACGCGCTTCTTTCCGATCTGCGGCGGCTGCTGCCCGATGGCGTCGACGCTCAGCTCGAAGGGCAATATGCCAGGGACAAGCGGGCGGACATCCGCGTCTCCTGCAACGGCTCGGCCATCCCGGTCGAAATCAAGAAGGACTCCCATCGGAAACTCTGGAGTGCCGCAGTCGACCAGCTTGCGCGGCAGTACACGATCAATCCCGACTCGTCCGGCTACGGCATCTATCTCGTGCTATGGCTCGGGCGCGGGAAAACGCCTGTTCCCCCCACGGGCCGCCGTCCCAAGACGCCGGAGGCGCTGCGACAGCGCCTCGAAGAGCAACTCGAGGGCCCCTATCGGCACAAGGTCAGGGTGATCGTGATCGACGTGAGTGGATCGATGGATTCCTGACGCGCCTCACCTCACCTCGACCTCATCCACCTCAAACGAGAAGGATCCCACCGGCCCCTCCGCCACAAACGCCAGCCCCGCAATGACCTCCGGCGTGGCCGTCGGGAAGTCCTCCAGCCGGATCTCCACCTGGGTCCACTCCTCGGGCGCGATGAACGTCACGGTGGGCGGCGGCCCGGCCGGCTCCGCGCTGCCGATCAGCATCACCGAGTACTGCCGCCCGTCCCCGCGCGTCCGGAAGCGGATCGCCTCGCGGCCGGAGAAGTCCACGGGCTGCATGGGCTGCGCGCCGGGCATCCAGATCACGCCCGCCCAGGGGAAGGCGGCTCCCGGGGCGATCTCGCCGGTGACCACCAGCGCGCCGTCGCGCACAGCCACGTCGGCGGTGGAGGAACCGCCGGTCAACTGGTCCGTCGTCACGTCCCATGCGCCGAAGCTCGCCTCGAACCCGTCCTCGAAGTCGGCGACCAGGGTTTCCGCGGGAGCGGGCGCGATCTCGGGCTGAAACCCGGCCCCGGCGGAGCCGACTGCACGATCCACCAAGTACCCATCCTTCCAGATCCCGACGATGTCGTGGCTGCGCGACACGTCCTCCTCGAGGTCGCCGCGCACCAGCACCAGATCGGCGAGATGGCCTTCGGCGATCCGGCCGCGCTCCGCGACGCCGAACGCATCCGCCGCCACCGAAGTCGCCGCCGCCAGCGCCTCCGCGCTCCCCATGCCGGCGCGCGCGAGCAGGCGCAGCTCCCCGTGCATGGAGATTCCCGCCCCGGTTCCCGGGTTCGGAGCGTCCGTACCCGCGATCAGCCGCACTCCCGCCGCGCGCAGCCTGCGGACGTTCTCCATCGCCACGTCTCCGCCCTCCCCGAGCCCGCCCGGGAAGCGGCCGTCGAGCGTCTGCCGCTGAATCGGCGAAAGCATCGCGTCGTCGGTGTCGCGCACCAGTTCCGCCACCGCGGGGTCATCGGCCGAAACCATGACCGAGAGCGTCGGGACCACGAAGATGTCCGCCTCCGCGAAGCGCCGGGCATCGACCTCGGAGACGACCTCGTCGCGCCACACGTGCACCAGCCCGTCGGCGCCGAATGTCATCGCTTCGAGAGCGGTTTCGAGGGTGCTCACGTGCACCACGGCGGCAAGTCCCTCAGCGTGCGCGGCCGCGATAACCGCGGCGACCGTCTCTCCCTCAAGCGACGCGATCTCCATGCCGAAGGCGCTGCCGTCCTCGTAGATGATCTTGATCCAGTCGGAGTCCTCGGCCTTGCGCGCCCTCACCCACTGAGCGGCCTCGTCCGGGCCGGTGAGCGTCTCCACGGGCATCCCGTACTGCGTGCCGTGCCCTTCCGGGGCGGTCGCGGTCATGCCGGCGGAGAAAAGGTCCGCCTGGGTGCCGCGCGCCACTTCCTCGCGCTCGGGCCGCATCGCCGCGGCGAAGGCCGGGTCCGTGGACTGGTCCAGCACCGTGGTCACCCCGAAGCGGAGCGCGTCTCCCAGCGTGGAGAGGAAGCTGTGCACGTGGCCGTCGATCAGCCCCGGGATCAGGGTGTGGCCCCGCCCGTCCACGCGCGGGAGGTCCTCGGGCAGGTCCAGCCTCTGGCCGGCGTGCCGGATCCTCCCGTCCTCGACCCACACGTCCCATCCCTGCCGGAAGGCCTCGCCGTCAAACGCCGTGACGTCCACGACCGCGAACGTTTCCTCGGGAACGCCCCGGGCCGGGCCCTCCGCGGCCTCCGGCACCGGCAGCGTTGCGAGCACGCCGGTGAAGACCGCGACGCCGATCACGAACCAGGTCAGGCTGCGGCCAACGAGATAACGTGCATCCTTCATCGGATTCTCCTCATCGAGAAACTGTCCGCGCGGCGGAACCCGAGCGCCGCCACGGCGAGGAAGGCGAGCGTTTCGGCCGCCAGAACCGCCAGGTGCATCGGGACCGGCTGCCCGGCGTCCATCGCGATGACCTTGAGCGCGAGCTGCGCGTGGTGATAGGCGGGAAGCGCGAGCGCGATGTCCTGCATGACATCCGGGAACATGTAGATGGGGAGCCAGAGCCCGGAGAGCATGGCCATGGGCAGGAAGACGAGGTTGACCACGGCGACGGCCGAGCGTCCCCTGGCCCACGCGCCGATCGCCAGCCCCAGCGCGCAGAACGGGATCACGCCCGCGAGCAGCACCCCGGCCAGCGCGAACCACTGCCAGCGGTAGAGCGCCACCCCCGCCGCGTGGGCGGCCATCAGGAACAGCGCCGCCACGACCACCGCTCCGAAGATCAGCGCCGCCATGACCTTGGCGAACAGGTAGGCGCCCGCGGGCATGGGCGTGGTCTGCTTCAGGAGCAGGACCCCCGTGTCGCGTTCGTTCGCGAGCCCGGCTCCGAAGCCGAAGAGCGCCGGGCCGAGGACGCCGAAGACCCCGTAGGTCGCGAGCACGTAGGTCGGCACGGCCAGCGACACCCCGCGCGCGCCCATGATCACGCCGAAGAACAGGTAGAAGATGAGCGGGAACGCCAGCGTGGGGATGGCGAACATGGGTTCCCGCAACACCTCCACGAACTGGAAGCGGGCCTCCAGCAGGTAGATGCGGAAGCGTCGTGCGGGGGTCAGTCGATGGGCGTCCCGAGCTAGCATCGAAGCGCCCGCGCTGGCCGTTGCCGCCCCGCCGGTCATGCCGCGCCCTCCTTCCCGTCCCGCGTCAGCGCGAGAAACGCCTCTTCGAGCCCAGCGGCCACGACCGTGAGATCCGCTAGCGCCTCGTCGCGGGCGAGCAGCTCCCGCACCAGGTCCTCGGGCCGCGTCGTCAACGCCTCCAGATGCTGCCCTCGCGTCCTGGCCTCGACGACGCCGGGCAGGTTGGCCACCTCGTCAGGCGCGATCCGCGTGACGCAGCGCACCAGCCGCCCCGCCGTCCGCGACTTGATCTCCGCCGGGGTGCCCTCCGCGATCCGCCGCCCGTTGTGGATGACCACCACGCGGTCGGCCAGCGCGTCCGCCTCGTCCAGGTTGTGCGTCGTGAGCACGGTGGTGCGCCCGGATTCCCTGAGGGCCCGGATCTCGCTCCACAGCCGGTGCCGGGCATCGACGTCAAGCCCGGTGGTGGGTTCGTCCAGGAACAGCAGCTCCGGATCGCCCGCCAGCGCCAGCGCGAACATCACCCGCTGCTTCTGGCCCCCCGAGAGTTTCCCGTACCGGCGCCGGGCGAGATCCTCGAGGCCCGCCATGGCGAGCAGGCGCGCAGCCGCAATCGGCGCGGGATAGTAGGCGCGGAACAACTCGATGTGCTCGCGGACGGTCAGATTCGCGGAGATGCCCGAGATCTGGAGCATCGCGCCCCGCCGCACCCGCACCTCCGGCGCTCCTGGAGCGAAGCCGAAGACCCTCGCCGCGCCCTCCTGCACCTGTAGGCTCCCGAGGAGAAGGCTGATGGCAGTGGTCTTGCCGGCGCCGTTGGGGCCCAGCACCCCCAGCACCTCGCCACGCCGGACCTCCAGATCGAGATCGTCCAGCGCCAGCACCGGTCCGTATCGATGTGTTACGCGCGAGAGGCTGGCGAGGGCAGGGCTATGCGTTACAGCGGCTTGCATATGGCCAGTCTACGAGCGGGCCGTCGGGGCTGTTTCGGGGGTGGACAAGCCGTTGCGACGCGTGCCATACTGAATTCAGTACGACTAAACGTATGGAGGCGCACATGCACCGCACTCAGGACACCTACCCACTGAGCCACTTCCGGCAGCGCACGGGCGAACACCTCGAACGGATCCGCGACGGCCGGGTTGAGACGATCACCCAGAACGGCCAGGCCGCGATGGTGGTGATGAGTCCGGAACGGTATGACTTCCTGGTTCACTCCGCCGAAAGGGGTCACCTGTGGCGTGAGGCGATCCGAGCCTACAGGGCAGGTGAACGCGGCGTCCCGGCCAACGATGCGATCCACAGCCTGGCGGCTGAGTTCGGCGTGGAGCTTTGAGCCGCTACCAAGTCGTATTCTCCGCAACAGCTCTTCGCTCGCTTCGTGAGGTAGCCCGTTACATCGCTGACGACGCCGGGTCCGACCGAGCCCGCAACTGGCTCGCGACGATCAAGGAGAGCACCGCCACGCTTGAAGCTCATCCGCAAGCATTCCCGGTGGTAGGGCGGTTCGAAGGCGAAGCAATCCACGCTCGTTTCGTCCTGAGGCACGTGCTCTACTACTTCATCGACGAATCCGCCCATGTGGTCATCCTCATCGATATCGTCCACACGGCGCGCGCGACCGTGCGTCAACGGTACGAAGAGATGTGAAGACTCCGCGACGGGCTAACGCTCCGCGTTTCGGCGCGGGATCGGCCGCAACCTTAATCACAAGAGCCCCGAGGGATGTCCACCCTCGGGGCCCTTACCTCAGCGTCTTGCTGCGCCCGAAGGCTTGTGCAGTAGAGGACGACCTGTGGAGTTATGTAGTGAAGTTATCGTCAACGTTGGCCCGATGCGCAACATCGTCGAAAGCCATCGGCACTTGATCGCCCAAGGAAGGGAAGGTTCTACCATGAGCGGACACCATGAGAGCCCCATGACTCCCGAGGAGATCGCGAAGGTCAAGGACGAGGACATCGATTTCAGCGACATCCCCGAACTGGACGAGAAATTCTGGGAGCGGGCAGATCTCTTCGAACCGGATCACGCCGATCAACGCTTGGTGCAAGGATCCCGCAGGGTCAAGCAATTTCCCGCGGTCGAATCGTCGCCAAGTCGTTCTCCACACGCCTCTCCGCTAACGCAAGCTCGTACCGACCCTGCAGATTCATCCAGCTGTGGGCGTCCGTCCTGAAGTAGCGCGCGAGCCGCAGAGCGGTTTCCGCCGTGATGCCGCGCCGACAGCGCACGATATCGTGGATCCGCGTCGGTGTCACGCCGATTGCCCTAGCCAGCGCGTTCGACGATAGCGCAAACGGTTCCATGAAGTCGTGCTTCAGCACTTCGCCGGGGTGAACCGGCTCCAGACGGGTCATCATGTAGCTCCTTCAGTGGTAGTCGACGATCTCCGCATCGTAGGCGTTACCGGACTCGAATTGGAAGCACAGCCACCCGTCATTTGGCAAGTTCGGCAGCGTAGCACATGGCAGCTCGAACGGACTCGCGGGTGACCGATGGGTAGCTGCGAACGATGTCTTCGGCGTTCAGCCCCGCGGCCAGGTTGTCCAGCACGGTGGTCACAAGAACCCTGGTCCCGGTGATGCAGGCTCGCCCGTGGCAGACGTCAGGGTCGACGGTGATGTAGTGTCGCCAATCGAGCAATCGTGCCTCCCGGCCTGATCCGCCTCTCCGTGGCAGCGACCCGTCCAACCGGGAAAATCAAAAGCGCAACTTTCGTTTTTCCCGTTTGCAGGTCGTCAATCGCCTCCCCTCACACCCGCACCGTCGCCTGAAACGTCGGCGGCCGCCGCACGTTCGTCGCCTGCTCGAACGCATACGCCAGCCGTATCAGCGTCGCCTCGCTCCAGGCGCGGCCGCAGAGCGACATGCCGACCGGGAGCCCGTGGATGAACCCCATGGGCACCGACATGTTGGGATAGGCCGCCATGGCCGGGGGCGTCGAGCATCCGCCCCCGCCTCCGCCCGAGGCGTCCAGCGGGTCCTGCATGGCGGGAATCCCCGACGTGATCCCGACCAGAGCGTCCAGTTCGTGCTCGTCCATCGCGCGGTCGATCCCCTCGTCGCGCGAGAGACGATGGCTCGCCGCCAGCGCGTCGATGTAGCGCTGGTCGGTCAGCGGTCCCCGCTCCTGGGAGCGCACGTGGAGCTCCTGCCCGTAGAGGGCGAGTTCCAGATCGGCGTTCGCCTCGTTGTATTCGATGAGCTCGGCGAGCGACTTGATCGGCGCGTCGGGACCCAGCGAGGCGAGGTAGGCGTTCAGGTCCGCCTTGAACTCGTGGTACAGCACCTCCATCTCGTACTCGTTGCCGAAGCGCAGCTCCCCGGGGAGCGTGACCGGGTCGACCACCGTCGCGCCCTCCGCGCGCATGACGTCGAGCGCCTCCTCGAACAGGGCGTCGACGCGGCTGTCGAAACCGGCATACTCGCGCAGCACGCCGACCCGGGCGCCGCCGAGGCCGGCGGGGTCCAGCGCGCCGGTGTAGTCGGTGAGGAAGTTGCCCGCGCTCGCGGCCGTGAGCGGGTCGCGCGGATCCACGCCGACCATCGTCCCGAGCATGATCGTTGCGTCGCGCACGGTGCGTGCCATCGGGCCGGTGCTGTCCTGGCTGTGCGCGATGGGGATGACCCCGCCCCGGCTGTGCAGGCCGATGGTGGGCTTGATGCCGACCAGGCAGTTGCGCGAAGAGGGGCCCACGATGGAGCCGTCGGTCTCGGAGCCGATCGTCGCGACCGCCAGGTTGGCCGCCGCGCCCGCCCCGGACCCGGAGCTCGACCCGCCCGGCGTGCGGGCGAGCGCGTAGGGGTTCTTGCAGAAGCCGCCCCGTCCGCCGTCCCAGCCGCGGCCGCTCCAGCCCGACGCCCCGAACTCGAACGACTTCCAGCCGGCCCACTCGCTCATGTTCGCCTTGCCGAGCAGCAGCGCGCCCGCCTCCCGCAGCCGCGCGGCCACGAAGGCGTCCTGCGGCGCGATCGACCCCAGCAGCGCCGTCGACCCGGCGGTAGTCGTCATCCCGTCCGCCGTATCGATATTGTCCTTGAGCAGAAGGGGTATGCCGTGCAGCGGCCCCCGGGGCGCCGAGGCCTGGAACTCGCGGTCGAGCGCGTCGGCGATCTCGAGCGCATCCGGGTTCACTTCGAGCACCGCGAACAGCCGCGGCCCCTGCCGGTTCAGCGCCTCGATGCGGTCGAGGTACATCTCCGTGATCGAGCGGCAGGTGTACTCTCCCGTCCGCATGCCCTCGTGGACCTCGTCGATCGTGATCTCGTCGAGAGCGAAGTCCGGCACGCTGTCCGGGGCGCTCTCCTGCCCCGCGCCACCGCGATCCGAACCAGCGTCGCCGCCCGGAGCGTCGCAGCCCCCGAGCGCGACCAGAGCGCCGGCCGCAGCGCCGGTGCCGAGAAACGTGCGTCGATTCATTTCGGACATGGGTCACCTCGTACGGTCAAGCCGGTCTCGCCAGCCGCTTCCACAACCGTAGCGGCCGAACATCCACGGTGAGTTTAGCGTGACGTTCAGGCAACATCTCCGCGGGCGATCCGGCTCATCTTCGCCAGATCGAGACATCTCCAAGTTGTCGTTCGGGTTGACGCTCAACCCGCTGGGTTGTTGCCGAGCTACCGATGAACGTGTACTATGTATGACACACTACTCACCAGCCCCGACTCGCGATGCCTCACTTCGGCACGACAGCCAGACAGATCCGCGAACGACTCCGCGAGAGCGATCGCCGTTTTTCCCTGCGCCAGGTTGCTCGGCGCGTGGGAGTGGAGCCGGCCTACTTGAGCAAGATCGAGCGCGGCGTGGTTGCGCCGCCCTCGGAGGCCACCACGGTCCGGCTCGCCCGCGAGCTGGACCAGGATCCGGATGTCTTCCTGGCGATGGCGGGAAAGGTCTCGAGCGATCTGCAAGAGATCATCCGCAGGAGACCGAAGCTCTTCGCAGAGCTGATCCGGCAACTCCGGGAGGCACCGGACGAGGCGATCTTCCGGGTCGTGCGGGTCGTGCGGGATGGGGACTGGTAAACACTCACGCTTTGACAGGAGCACGAGACACAATGATCACACTCGAGCACGACCATTTGACGTTCCGGTTCCCGGACGTACATCCCGACGCCCGATGCGACATCGACTTCCAGCGTACGCTTCGGATTCCGGACGATGACCGCACCTATTACCTGCCCCCGGGGCTGGGCTCGTTTCCGCTGCGGCACATCGACGACTTCGCGGACCGCCTTCCGCGCAAGATGGTGCGTCGCGGCGGCGTCGTGATGCCGATTCACCAGGCCGAGGCCCTCTGGATCAACTTCGATGCGGCGTACCCCGTTGCGGTGAAGATCGCCACCGGGAAGATCTGCGCGATCATCGGTCAGCAGTGGGAAGAAGGCCTGAGTCAGGATCCGCAGAACTATGTCGTGCTGCCCAAGCAGCCGTGGCTGGACGGCTACTGCGTCGAGGAGGGCGTCATCCGGCAGTTCGTCGCGATGCCGCTGGGCGATGGATACACGGCCGAGGAACAACTCACCGGCGAGGCGGTGCACGGCGGCCTCCAGATCGCGGCGTATCCGATGAAGCGGAAGGTCTACGAGAAGTTGTTCCCGCCCGCCCGCAAGCCGGGAATGGTCTTCGATGTCGCATACGATGCGGCCCCTCCCGCCATGGAGATGGGCCTGGCGCCCGGCGGCCGCATGCGCCAGGAGATCTACGACGATCCTCATGGACTGGACGTCTGGGACGAGGCGAACGGCAGCCGTTGCTTCGTTACGATGGCGAACTCCGCACAGTGGATGGCCATGACCGGAGAGCGTCCTCCCACCGTCCCGCCGACGGCAAGACAGTACGCCGAGGCCGGACTACCGTGGTTCGACTACTACGATGCGGATCACGAGGCGATCGCCGGTGCCGAGGAACTGGCCGGACTCAAGAGCGTGAAGGCGATGGGGCAGAAGCTGGGCAAGTCTCCCCTGCCGGAAAGCGAGTCGAGCGGAGTTCCCGTCGTCGTCCTGAAGCCCAAAGCGACCACGCACACATCGCACGCGGGTAAGGGAGAAGGGCCGTGATGACCCCCGAACGATGCGCCGCTACACAAAATCGTCGCATGGTTTCGGGTTTTTGTCGCATCCGCATTTGCCAAACCGCTCCCGCGGCGCGACATTTGCAGAGTCCGTAACGGCGGAAGAAGGAAGGAGTTAGCCGGAGCCGCATGATTACGAAAGCCAACGGGCGGATCCCGCGCCGCGTCGATCGACTTCCTCCGTTCCCGGAGGGGTGGTACTTCATCGCGACCCGCGACACCCTGCTGAAGGAAAAGCTCATCGAGAAGACCTGGATGGGCGAGCAGATCGTCGCCTGGTGCGACGGCGAGGGCCGCGTCTGCGTGGCGGACGCGTTCTGCCCCCACCTGGGCTCGCACCTGGGGCCGACGGCCGGCGGCACCATCCGGGACGGCTGCCTGGTGTGTCCCTTCCACGGGTTCACCTTCGATGCCACCGGCCAGTGCGTGGCCACGCCCAACGCCTCGCCCCCCAGGGCCGCGAAGCTGAAGCTCTACGAGACCCGCGAGATCCTGGGCATGGTCTTCGCCTGGTATGGCGCCGGCGGGCGGGCGCCGCAGTGGGATCTGCCGCAGGAGCCCCCCACGGGCGCGGACTGGAGCGGGCTGCGAACCGCCACCATGCGCTTCCGGGGCCATCCCCAGGAGACGACCGAGAACTCCGTGGACGTGGAGCACCTGGAGTACACGCACGGCTACCGGGATGTCGAACCGACCGCCTTTTCCATCGACGGCGCCTACCTGAAGAGCTGCTTCGAATTCAGCAACGTCCGCACCGTCGCGGGGCTGATCGACATCGTCTCGGACGTATCGGCCGTCACCCATGTCCATGGTCTGGGATTCTCGTTCGTCGAGGTTCACGAGAAGACGATCGGCATGGACTCCAGGCTGTGGGTGCTTTCGACTCCGGTCGACGGCGAGTTCGTCGAGTTGACGCTGGTCAGCCAGGCGCGCGAGGTGGCCAGGCCCGGGCGCTACATCGCCGGGCTGGGGTTCCTGCCGAGGAAGCTCCGCAACAGGCTGATGAACCGCATCCTGATCTACGAGGAGCGGCGGTTCGTGGCGCAGGACGTGGTCATCTGGGAAAGGAAGCGCTACCAGTCCCCGCCGCGTCTCTGCCGGGCCGACGGGCCCATCGGCAAGTACCGCCTGTATTGCCGTCAGTTCTATCCGCAATTAGCTCTAGAGCGACGGGGTGGTCCACGCCGCGCGTGGGCGGATCGAATTGGATCCGGGCATCTGCCGGAGGGGAACGGGACATGATGGAACCGCAGCGTATGGTGAACGTACTGATGATGGCGCATCACTTTACGCTCGAGGTGGCGCCGACGAGCTGCGAGCACCGGATCAGCCCCTTCCCGTCGATGAAGCCGAGCCAGAAGCTGGAGTTCCGCATCGCCGGGAAGGTGTGCGAGGTGCCCGTCTGAGACGCGGATTCTTCCTCGGAAGACGATGATCCGCCAGCCGCCGCCGCGAGCCGATTCGGGAGAGGATTTGGAAGTACCCGGTGCCTACGTCGCGGGATACGAGGCCGCCCGCCAGCACGATCCGGAGCTCGCGGAGGCCTACGTCCGCAACACGATGATCGGCGATCCGCTGTCGGATGCCGTCGTCCGGGATCTTTCGGACCTGGATCCCGGGGAACTGCACCAGACGCTGGCGCAGGCACTGGACAATCCCCACGAACCGCAGACGGGCGCCCCCGATTCCCTCGTCGCGTTCGTCGATTACTCGACCACCGTGCCCGACTGGTTCGACGCCGACATCGCCCGCATGGCCTCGCGCGCCTTTCTGCGAAACTCGGACATCGTCCTCGCGGCCCTGGTGGGCGGCAGCATCGTCGAAGGATTCTCCACCCTGATCAGCAAGTCGTTCCGGATCCGGGGACGGGTCACCAACTCGGGTGTGCGGCGCCTCAAGCAGAACGGGATGCAGCTCGTCGAGCAGTACCTGCCGGGTGGAATGGAGCCCGGGGGGGACGGATGGAGGCTCACCCTCCGCGTCCGGCTGGTGCACGCTCAGTCCCGATACCTGATCAACCAGTCCGATGAATGGGATCACGACCGGCTGGGAGAACCGATTAGCGCCGCGCACGTGCTCCTGGCCGGGGCGGCCTTCTCGGGCCGGCTGATGCGGCACGTGGCCACGCTCGGGGGCGACTTCAGCAGGGAGGAGCGGGAAGCCTACATCCACGTCTGGCGCTACACCGGGCTGCTCATGGGCATCCCGGAGGATCTCATCTTCGACGACGAAGCCTCGGCTTGCCGGGCGTTCGAGATCGGCTCCATGTGCGAACCTCCCGCGGACCTGGACGCGATCATCATGGCCAACAGCATCGTGAACAGCGCGCCCGTCATCATCGGTGTCACGGACCCCGCCGAGCGCCGGAAGATGGCCCGCGTCGTGACCCAGGCGTCGCGGGAGCTGATCGGCGAGGAGCTCGCCGATTCATTCCTGTTTCCCACCCGCAGGCGGAAGGTGATCCCCTGGATGCGGATCCAGAACCGGTCGCGGGGCGTCATCCGCAAGGTGCTTCCCCGTCTGGGGGCGAAGCAGGATCGCGCCCGGTTCGATGCCCTCATGGAGTTCGCCGGCTTCGAGAAGCTGAGGTACTCGTACCGGTTGCCGACCGCGCTGCACGACGAGCACTCGTCGGACTGGTAGATCGGGCCAGGGCCGCAGCCGGTTCCGGCACGGCCTATCCCCCGACTCGTGTGAACGTGAACGTGCCGATGGGCGCGTCCGAGAACGGGGTCATGCCGCGGAGGCTGCGGATGGGCCGTTTGGGCGAGGAGTCGGCGTTGGCGGAGGTGTAGGTGGTTCCGTCGTCGGTGCCCGAGTCGTAGGGATAGAGGGTGACCTGGAGTTCGTCCACCCACAGCCCCAGGTCGTCCATCAGCGACAGCGCGGAAACGCCCACGAACCAGTCCGGGCTCGGCGCGATCATGGTGACCAGGGTGACGAGGGGGTAGTCCCCCCGGACGACGACGCCGGAGATGGTCGTGCGGGCCGGGCTGGTGCCGAGTCCGGATCCGCTGATCACGGAGTGGGCGGCGGCCGGGATCTGCGCGCGGATCTCCGACCTGAGCGTGCTGGTCCCGCCCGTTTCGGCCATGCTCTCGATGCCGGGGGTGGCCGTCTCGCCGCTCGCCCAGAAGCGGACGCCGTCGTCGTGCACCGCCCCGATGAGCGGCGAGAAGTGCGCGCCGCCCGGGTAGTCGGTCGGGTGGGTGGCGGCGCTCCAGGTGGCGTTGAAGACGACGCTGTAGACGGCGGAGTCGGGCGGGGAGGGAAGCTCTCCCGCGGCCGCGCGGATGTCGGTCGACACTCCCCCGGCCACCGACGCCGTGAGGGTCTGGGCACCGGCCGCGTCGCCGAGCGTCCAGGTCGTGGTGGCCAGACCGGCCGCGTCGGTGTCCGCGGTGGCGGGGTCGGCGGATCCGTGCCC
>VYDD01000252.1 GCA_009843625.1 Gammaproteobacteria bacterium
GCGCCGCTACGGGGTGGTGTTCCGCCGGCTGCTCGACAACGAGCCGCGCACGTTGCCCTGGCGGCAGCTGGTGCGCGCGCTCCGCCGCATGGAGGCGAGGGGCGACGTGCGCGGTGGCCGCTTCGTCACCGGCGTTTCCGGCGAGCAGTTCGCGCTCCCCGAGGCAGTGGGCCTGCTGCGCCGCATCCGCCGGAGGGCTCCTTCCGGCCGGCCGGTCCCGGTCAGCGCCGCCGACCCGCTCAACCTCACCGGCATCCTCGCGCCGGGGCCGCGCATCGCGAAGAGCACCAGAAGCCGGATCGTCTACCGGGACGGCGTCCCGGTGGCGGCACACGAGGGGGGCGCCTTCGTACGGTTGGGCGAATACGAAGACGCGGTCGCCAACCAGATCGAGCGGGCCGCGCGGATCGGATCGCTGCCCCCGGCGCTGCGCTCCTACATGGGCCGCAAGCGGCGCGCGGCCGCGGCCGGCAGAACAAACAACTGACACGGAGCAGGACCATGCGGATCAAGCAACAGAGCGTATTACGGGCGCTGGCACTGGTGGCCGTGCTCCTGCCGGCCTCCGGCCTGGCACAGCAGACCCATCCTCTCCTCGTAACACAGGACTGGCTCGCGGAGCGTCTCGACGATCCCGGCCTGCTGCTCCTGAACGTCGAGTACGACCAGTCGACGTTCCTGGAAGGGCACATTCCGGGCGCGCGCTTCCTCCCCTACCAGGAGATCGTGACCCAGGTGGGTGAGCGGCTGGTCGAACTTCCTCCGCTGGAGCAGGTGGTCGAGGTGTTCCGGCAGGCGGGCATCTCCAACGACCTGCACGTCGTCCTCTACGGCACGCCCATCCCGGCCGCGCGCGCCTTCGTCACCCTCGAGCACCTCGGCCATCAGCGGGTCTCCATCCTGGACGGCGGGCTCTTCGCGTGGCGGGAAGCGGGACGGGAGGTAGCGACGGGCTCTGTTTCCGGCGGACGAGGCGTCTTCGAGCCACGCGTGCGCGACGACGTGTTCGTGGACGCGCAGTGGGTGGACGAACGCCGCGGCCAGACCGGCTACGCCCTTCTCGACGGCCGCCCCGACAACGAGTACACGGGCGCCGACAACGGGCGCGACGGCACCTATCGTCCGGGGCACATCCCCGGGGCGGGGCAGGTCTACTGGGAGGAGTTCATGGTCTCGCGCGAAGAACCGCGCTTCGTCTCGCGCGAGCAGATGGAGACCCTCTTCCGGCGCGCGGGCATCGATCCGGGCGAGACCGTCATCAGCTACTGCTACATCGGAATGCGCGCCAGCGTGAACTACTTCGTCTCGCGCCTGATGGGCCACGAGACCCGCTTCTACGACGGCTCCTGGAACGACTGGAGCCTGCTGGGGCTGCCTGCGGAGACGGGGCCGCAGCGCCCGCCGGGCTGAGGAGGAGGCAGACCCTCCTGGATCATGGCCGCAGCGAAACGCAAGCGAAGGCGCCGCCGGGACGCGAGCACCGAGCCGGGACCCGGGCCGCCGAAGTCGAGCGTGAGGCCCGGCTCTCGGGCTCCAGACCTCCGCCGCGTCTTCCTCGTCCCGCTCGTCCTGACACTCGGCCTCCTTCTTCTCTCGCTTGCGCCGCGCGTCGCCGACAACGCCCGGCTCACCTTCGCGTTCCTGGCGGCGGTGGCCGGGCTAATGGTCTGGCAGGGGGTGCTGTTCGCGAGGCTGTCGCGCGCCCGTGCGTCCCGCGGATTCCGGGTCGTCCTGCGCCCGCAGCATTATCTGCAGGCCCTTGTGCAGCTCACCGTGTTCGCGGTCTGGGGCTGGTACTGGCGTCCGGTCTACGACTTCGCCGGGCTCCTCCTCGCGCAGCTGATCTTCGCCTACGCGTTCGACATGCTGCTCGCGTGGTCGCGGGGCGAGCGCTACGTGCTCGGCTTCGGGCCCTTCCCCATCATCTTCAGCACCAACCTCTTCCTCTGGTTCACGGACGACTGGTTCTACCTGCAGTTCCTGATGGTGGCTGCGGGCTTCCTGGGGAAGGCGTTCGTGCAGTGGCGGCGCGAGGGACGGCGCACGCACATCTTCAACCCCTCGGCGTTCTCGCTGGGACTGTTTTCGCTGGTGCTGATCGCGACGGGGACGAGCGATCTGACGTGGGGGCAGGACATCGCCACCACCCTGACCTTCGTCCCCGCGATCTACCTGCTGCTCTTCGGGCTCGGCCTGGTGGTGATGTACTTCTTCCGGGTCACCCTGGTGTCGGGGTTCGCCGCGGCCGCGCTCTTCGGGCTGAGTGCGCTCTACGGGGCGGCGACCGGGGTCCCGTATTTCATCGACTCCGAGATTCCGGCCGCCGTTTTCCTGGGGCTGCACCTGCTGGTCACGGACCCTTCAACCTCACCGCGCACGCGCACCGGCAAGGCCATCTTCGGGGCGCTGTACGGCGCCGGGGTCTTCGGGCTGTTCTGGTTTCTCGAGGCCGTGGGTGCGCCGACCTTCTATGACAAGCTGCTGTGCGTGCCGCTCCTCAACCTGAGCGTCCCGTTGATCGACCGCTTCGTACGCTCGCTCCAGAGCCGTGCGCGCATCCGGCGCCTCACCGAGGCCCGGTGGGCGATGGCCAACCTGGTCCACATGGCGGTGTGGACAACCTTCTTCGCCGCCATGACCGCGACCGGGCGCACCGACGGCCCCCACCGCGGCGACATGCTGCCGTTCTGGCAGGAGGCGTGTGAGGAGGGCCGGGCAGGCGCCTGTGACCGGCTGGTGCAGATCGAGGCCAGCTACTGCGCCGACAACGCGGGCTGGGCGTGCAACGAGCTGGGCGCGCACTATGTGGAGGGCCGGATCGTGGAGCCTGACGCGGAGCTGGCGCTGGGCTTCTTCGCGCGGGCGTGCGAGGCGCAGTTCCAGGCCGGCTGCGTGAACCTGCTCGATCCCTCGGTGGTGAGTCGCGCGCCGCCGCGTGCGCTGGATCTCAGGCTGCTGCTGCGGCAGGGAGGCCTGAACCTGATCGACATGTCGGAACCGGCGCTGTACGAGCGCGCCTGCAGCCACGGCTGGGCGTTTGCGTGCGAGCGGCTGGGGATGGAGGTGCAATGAGCGATGGGGCGGGAGGTGCAATGAGATTGGGAATCGAGGCCCGATGAGGCTCCTGGCGGCGTTCGCGGCGGCGGGCCTGATCCTGGTGGGCGTGTGGCTGGACTATCGCAATCAGACGGCCCGGGGCGCGCCCGGAGCCCTGGAGTCCGACGGAATAGCACCGGCATCCGCGGAGTTCGCGACTCCCTCTTCCGAGCTCACCGGCTATCGCGCCGATCTCGGCCAGCTGCTGGATGCACTGCTGCTGGGGTTCGTGGAGATACCCGGCGGACCCTTTCTCATGGGGAGCGATCCCGCCATCGACACCCTCGCCTACGACGTCGAGCGCTGGAGTGCCGACCGCCCGCAGGGCGTCGTCGATGTGCCGGCCTTTCTCATCGGCCGCAGCGAGGTGACGGTGGCCCAGCTCGCGGCCTTCGTCGAAGCCACGGGCCACGAAACCGACCCGCAGGCTCTCGCCGCGCCGCCGCTCCATCCCGTGTCCTTCGTCTCCTGGCCCGACGCCCTGGCGTACTGCCGGTGGCTGGAGGAGCTTCTGCGCGAGTCCCCGGCGACGCCAACGGAGCTACGCGCCCTGCTGGCGGAGGGCTGGCGCGTGACGCTGCCGAGCGAGGCGCAGTGGGAGAAGGCGGCCCGTGGCGGCGACGGGCGCATCTTCCCGTGGGGAAACGAGTTGCGGCGGGACAGGGCGAACTTCGCGACAGGCAGGCCGGCGCCCGTGGGGGAAGTGGCCTGCCCGGAGTGCGTCCACGGTCTGAGCGACATGAGCGGCAACGTGTGGGAGTGGACCCGCAGCCCCTGGCAGCCCTACCCCTACGACGAGGCGGACGACCGGGAGGGGCTCGAGGGCGACCCCCTGTGGGTGATGCGGGGCGGATCGTTTGCCGATCCCGTTCGCAATGTGCGCGCCGCCATCCGGGGCGCCGCTGGGCCGGACGTGAGGCGCGAGTTCATCGGGTTTCGCGTGGTGATTGCGCCCTAACGTCCAGGTGGCTACGTGCTCACGTCCATATCGGCGACGTGCACAACCCGGTCCCCCAGATAGGGGTGCTTCCGCACCTTGTCGTAGAAGCGCGTGTCGGCGGTGACGACCGGGAAGTCTTCGGCAATCGCCAGCGCGAGGTAGAAGCAGTCGTAGACGGCGTGACCGAGGTCGGCGGCCAGTCGGGCGCTCGAGGCGGCAAGCTGGCGCATTGAGAGCGGCGTGGCGACAGGCGCGGCACGCAACAGGTTCACGGTCTCCGCGAGTTCTTCGCGGTCCATCTCCCCTCGCCGGCACTTGGCGGACAACGCGCTGGCGGCCTCCGCGAACAGCAGATCGGGGGCCAGGAGTGTTACGCCGGGGTCAAGCAGGGTGGCTGCTTCGTCAGACAGGGGCTCGGTCACCAGCCACTTGACCGCCACGCTTGCGTCGACGACGTACCCTCTCACTCAGGCGCGTCCCGGTCCCGGTCAGCGCGGATCGTGTCGGTGCTGTCGATGCAGGAGTGGAGCCGCTGCCGCAAAGCCTTGGCGCGCTCGCCGAAGTTCCCTTCGGCCGGGAGGAGCGCTCGGCGCAGAATCTCTCGGTGTTCGGCTTCGGCAGACCGTCCGTTGGCGGCTGCGCGCTGTTTCAGGGCGTCCATGATCTGATGAGGCACCTTGCGAACCGTGAGTTGAGCCATCTTGCGTCATCCGAGTGTGCATGCAATGCCATCACACTCTCGCATCCGCAGGCAATGCTGTCAAGCCCTCAGAGGTTCAGCCAGTAGTTCACCTTGATCAGGAAGATGTTGTCCGGGCGGATGCGCACCAGCTCGCCGGCGTCGTAGCGGAAGTCGAAGTCGCCGATGCCGTCGGACGCGAGCGGGTCCCAGGCGTCCCGCAGCGCGCGGTGGTAGCGGCGCTGCTGCCACACCAGGAAGAGCGTCGAGCCGGGGCTCCACTCCCAGCGCAGCACCGCGTTGCCGCGCAGGCTGCGCACGTTGAAGTCCTGGTCGCGGATGGTGATCTCTGAAGCCGCGCCGGAGCCGTCGGGATCGATCAGGAAGCCACCGTTGTCGAGCCGGTACATCGTGCCGGCGTCCTCGCCGTAGCGCAGGAAATCGAAGGTTCCCGGGGTCCGGAACTCCTTCAGGCCCCCGTAATCTCCGCTGGAGATGAGCGGCTGGGCGTACACCTGCAGCGTCAGTGTGGGCGAGAAGGTGACGTTCAGCCGGGTGTCGAGCGCCAGCGTGGTCTGATCGATGGGCGCGAAGATGTAGCGTCGGCCGAAGGTGGCGGTGGCCAGCGGGTCGGAGCGCGAGGTCACGTACTGGGCCTCGGCGTAGCTGCGTGTGAGCCTGGGACCCAGACGCAGCTCCAGCTTCTCGCCCGACTTGTAGGTGACGTTCAGCGATCCGGTGTGGCTCCAGGATCCGGCTTCGTCGAAGGCCCAGTTGTAGCTGGCCCGTCCGCTCACGGGCTGCCGGGAATCGGAGGAGAGGTTCGCGTTGCCGGCATAGGACTGGGGTTCGCGGGCGAGGGGGCCGCCGCGGGTGAGGCGGTCGTTGTCGGTGGGCGCCCGGATGACGCCGCGGACCGAGCCGCCCCAGTAGTTCAGCCACTGCCAGTTCAGGTTGGCGTTGAACTCCGAGTGCAGGCGGTCGCCGGCCGTGTTCCACTTGCCGTCCGGGCCGCCGGAGACCGACCAGTTGCGCAGCCAGGTTCCGGGACGCGGCTGGCGCCAGGTGAGGTGGGTGTCGAGCATGATGCGGTCGGCTTCGGTCTGGAAGCCGATGTCGTTGACCTCGTAGCCCGGGCTGATGCTCGCCATGGCGATGCGCGCCGTGAACGACCCCGACTGCTTGTTCACGTCGAACATGGCGTAGTGGCCGCCCAGCGAGGTGGCGTCGGGGTCCAGCACGCGGTTGTCGTCGGGGCGCTGGAAGTACCGGGCCGAGGAATGCTGGGTGCGCAGGATGGCCGCCTCGCTGCCCGAGACGAGGCTCTGCGAGAAGGCGCCGTTGATGCGCCAGGAGCGGTCCTCCCACTCGTGGATGAAGTCCACCCCCGCGACGTACGCCGAGGAGTGCAGGCGGTCGCCCAGGATGCCGCCGGAGAGGTTGCGGTTGACGGCGGTGGCCATGGCGCCCAGCTGGGTGAGGCCGTCGCGGAGGTCGCGCCGGAGCCTTCCCGCCAGGTAGTTGGTGGCGGGTTCGAGTTCGGCTTCGCCCCGAACCCCGACGGCGTCGACGTAGGGGGCCATTTCGCGCCCGGTCACGGCCTCCAGCAGCCCGACCGACCAGCCGTCCCCCACCTTCCCGGTGACCTTGGCGGCCCCGACGATGGTGGTCGAGGTAGGTGCGTCCGAGAAGACCGCGTCCGACGCCATCGGCCCCTGCGGCCGGCGGCCGATGCGGCGCGAGTACATGACCGTCGGGGGGCGCCCGGTACTGCCCCCGGGTCCGCCGCGCGCGAACTGGAAGATCTCCCCGCCCTCCACGAAGAAGGGGCGCCGCTCGTCGAAGCGGGTCTCGAAGGCCGTGAGGTTTATGACCGCCGGGTCCACCTCGACCTGGCCGAAGTCGGGGTTGACGGTGGCGTCGAGGGTGAGGTTCGAGCCCAGCCGGTACTTGAGGTCGGCGCCCGCCCGCCCGAAGTAGTCGGAGCCCGAGCGGAACGGATTGGTGAAAGTCACGTCGGCCGGGGCCGTCCGGCGAATGTACTCGGCGCTCAGCCCTGCGTAGGGCAGGATCTCGAGCCTGCGTCCGGAAGCGACGCCCGCGATTCCGCCGAGGTGCCCGAATCGTGCCACGCCGCCCGGTTCCAGCTTGGGCGTGAAGGAGAAGACGGCGCGCTCCTGGTTGCGGTTGATGGTGCGCTCGATCTGGAGTCCCCACAGCTGGTCGTCGGCCGTACTGAAGCGAAGCTGGCTGAAGGGGATGCGCATCTCCACGAACCAGCCTTGGTCCGTGACCGAGGTGGCGACGTCCCAGACGGGGTCCCAGGAGCCGTCTCCGCGGCCGTCCCCTCTGCCTCCCCCGAAGATGCCCGAGCCGCCGCTCAGGACTTCGTCGCGCTTCATCCCCGAGGGGTTGGTGGAGAAGCGATACGCGGTGCGGTGATCATGGTAGCTGTCCACGGTCACCGTGAAGAAGTCCGAGTCGGGCACCCCGGCGTCCCGGCGGGCCAGCCGGGTGGTGACCGGGGCCGAGTCCAGTAGCCGCGCGCCCACATAGAGCGCGTCGTCGTCGTACAGGAATCGGACTTCGGTGTGCTCGCTGACCGGGAAGCCCTCGTCCGGGTCCATCTGGGTGAACTCCGTCACCGGAGCGGCGTCGTTCCACGGCGCCTCCTCCAGCCGGCCGTCGATCCGGATATCGGTGGGCGTTCGGAGGGCGCGCGCCTCCGGGGCTTCCGCGTGGGGCACGACCGCAAACGCGGGGACGCCGCCGCCGTCGTTCTGCTGCGCGGCCAGAGACGCGGGGATGAGGAGCAACGGGAGGGAGGCGACCAGCAGGAGCACAGCCATCGACCCGGCCGGACGCACTGCACCCGGCGGGCGCAGACCCGTCCGGCTCGAGCGGTTCACCACCTGTGCGGGCGCCTCGGCCCTGCCCGACGCCGCGGCTTCACCTGACGTCCCGGGGGGGAGGGAGTCTCGATGCCGGCGAGCTCGAGGTCGTCCAGGTAGCGCACCGAGTCGGGGGCGGACACGGACTTGCGCAGCTCGCGGTCGAAGTTGGCCATTGCCCTGGCCGACTCCTCCTCAGGGGTGTCCGCGCTCGAATAGACCACGCGTCCGACCGAACGCTTGTCGAGGCGGAGGGCGGACCGCACCTCTTCTCCTCCAAGGAGGGCCGAGCGAATCGAGGGGAAGCGGTAGATGATCTGGCCGGAGTCGGCGGGCTCCACCTCGGCGTCGAACTCGGCGGCGATGCCCTGGAGCTGTTTGCGCACATCGGCCGCACCGATGTTCGGGTCGACCAGCGCGATGCGCACATCGTCCGTGGCGCGCTCCGCCGAGAGCGCAGCTCCGCCCCCGAGGCTCTGCCGGAAGACCATCCCCAGCAGCACCTTGCGCACGTTGCGCAGGCGTCGGCGGGCGTTCTCGACCCGGTGCCCCACCCATCTGCCGAGCGGCACCGAGAAGAAGAGCGTGCTGAAGACCGCGGGCACCCAGATCAGGCCGATCTCGGCCCCCAGTCCCGCCAGACCCAGCGGGGGAAAGATCAGTACGGGTGCGGAGAGAGCCGCGAGCAGGTTGAACCCGTTCAGAGAACCGATGAGCACGTTGGTTCCGGTCTTGTTGCCGGTGAACTCGGCCGCCTTCTCCAGGCGCTGCCATGCGGGCGCGGGTTCGCGCGCTCTGACCTTGCCGTGGGCGCTCACGAGCAGTTCGCCGAAGCTGTAGACCAGTTCGCCGCCCCGGGAGACGTGCACATCACCCGCGTAAGCTCCCATCAGCCGCCCCATCTCCTCCTCCGCCTCCGGGACCGTTAGCCCGCTGTGGCGTACGAGTTCGGGCACGGTGAGCGTTCCCTTGCGCGCCCGGATGAGGCGGATGATGCCGCGGTCGCGGTCGCGCAGGCTGGGGCGCGGCCGGTCGGGGCCGAAGACGAAGGCGAACACCTTCTTGTAGAAGGGCACCTTCCTGCCGCTGCGGCGCTCGAAGCGGTTGCCGTAATACGGATGGCCGAGGCGCCAGTCCGGGGCCCAGATCCAGAACAGGAAGGGGAAGTTGAAGCCTCCGCCGCGCCGTCCGCCGCCCAGGATGGAGCCGCCGTTGCGGTCGTTCCCCCTGGAAGCGGCGATCAGGGCCGCGATCAGCAGGGTCACGAAGACGACGAAATAGACCACCAGCATGACCACGATCCAGATCTTGAAGGCGGTCTTGAGCACGCGCGCCGCGGCCGTCCGGAAGCGAATCCAGAAGGGCGTGTGGTCGCGTCGCAGCAGGCGGCGCTGGAAGGCGTACACGATATCGCCCTCTTCCCCGACCTCCACATGCCCCTGGTAGGTTTCCAGCAGCCCCTTGAGGCCGGACTCGGCGTCCGCCTGGGCGAGTCCGGTGGCGGCCATGACGTCACCGACGGTGGCACGGCCGCCCAGGCCGCGGAGGGCGCGGCGAAGTGGGTCGGCGATCGGGGTGTCGAGACCGGTGGCCGGAAGTGCGGTCGCCATCGTGTCGCGTCCGGGGTTTCGGGGGTCGTGGATCGCGGTACCAGCGCGCGCGATTCTTGTCAACGGGGCTACGTACTCTAATCTATTCCGTGTTTCGCCACAGGCGAACGCCGCGCGGCGATGCAGGGTACCCGGCCGGGGCGGTGGGTCGGGCGACAGGCATGACGGGAACGAAACGCAAGGAAGGGTTGGACGGGATGCTCGATGGACTGTGGTGCTTCGGGTCGGCCTGGCGCTCAGGTCGCAGAGGATTCCTGATCTGCGCGGTCACCCTGGGCAGCGGTCTGGTCGCCGGGTGCGGCGACGGGGGGGATGCGGGGGAGGTCCGGCTGCTCCCCGGGAGCGAGGAGATCCTGCACCGCGTCCTCGAGGCCGAGGACTCCCGTTCGCGCGACCCCGCCGCGCACTTCACGTTCCTCGAGGGAATCTCCTGGCCCGACCCGGAGGTGCAGCGGATCGCCGTGCGCGCGCTGGGGCGCCAGGAGAATCCTGCGGTTCTGGTGGACATCGGGTCCATGCTGGAGAGTTCCTACGCCGACATCAGGGTCGAGGCCATCAACGCCAGCGCGCAGGCCGTTGCCGGCAGCGACCCCCGCCGGGCGATGGCGGCGCTGATCAACTACCTGCCCCGCGAGAGGGATCCCGAGGTGCGCGGCGCGGTCCTGGAGGCGATGGGCCGGCTCTCGTACCGGGATGCCGATGAGGTGCGGCAGGCCTACGACCTGCTGCTCGAGAATCTGGTCGCGGGACTCACGGGAGGCGGGGCCGTAACCCTGCGGTCGGTGCCCCACCCCGTAGTTCTAGGCGGGACTCGCGCGCTGGAAAACCTGGTTCGCACGCAGTCGCAGTTCACGCCTCCCCCGTTCGTGTTGGCGGCACTCGCGGAGTTGGCCGGCTACCGCGGGGCGGACGGCGAGGAGGGCGCGCAGGTGCGGCGGCTCGCCCTGGCGGGACTGGTGAGCGCGGGAAGACCCTCCGAAGACGTGATCGCGGCCGCGCTGGCGGACGAGGACGCGCAGGTGCGACGCCTCGCCGTGCTCGCCATCGGGGAAGGCGCGCTTGATGAGGTGCGGGCACCGCTCGCGCGGGCGCTCGCCGACACGAGTCACCTGGTTCGGGTGGAGGCCGTGCGAGCCCTGAGCGAGCGGGTGGACGGCAGCCAGGCGTGCGTGGAGCTGGTGGCGTTGCTGCAGGACCCGAGCGCGCACGTGGCCCTGGAGGCTATCGACCGCCTCGCCGGTTGTCCGCCGGAGACCGCTCTGGCGCCGCTCGACGCACTGGCGCAGCGGGCCGATTCCGTGTCGGGCGGCGACTGGCACCGGGCGGCGCGCGGCCTGGTGGCGCTGGCCGCGGTCTCGTCCTTCACGGCCGCCCGCCGGCTGCCCGCATTCTCCGCTCATCCGGTCTGGCAGATGCGCATGTACGCCGCGCGCGCCGCGGCCCGCCTGGAACTCGTGCCCGCGCTCCTGGCGCTGGCCGGCGACGAGCACTGGAACGTGCGTGAGGCGGCCATCGCCGGGCTCGCGCCGCTGGTGGGCAACGACGCCGACTCGGTCTACCTCGACGCCCTGGGCGCGGACGATCCGCAACTGGTGCTGACGGCGGCCCGATCGCTCGCCGGAAGCCCGCATCCGGACGTGCTTCCGGCCGCCATCGCTGCGCTCGAGCGCATGAGCGCCGATCGCAGGGAGACCCACCGGGACGTGCGCCTGGAACTCCTGCAGAGGATACGCGAACTGGGTTCCCTGGACGACCTCGATCGCGTACAGCCCTACATGGAGGACTACGATCCGGTGGTTGCCCTGGTCGCCGAATACCTCCGCAACGAGTGGACCGGAAGCGACCTTCGCTGGGCTCGTCCCTCGCCGCCGGAGCGGGCGCCGATGCCCACCTTCGAGGAGATGCGCGAGATGGCCGCTTCCCGGGCCGTGATCCGCATCGCCGGGGGCGGCGAGATCGTCCTCGAGCTGCTCCCGTTCGAGTCGCCCGCCAACACGGCGCGCTTCGTCCGTCTGGCGCGCGAAGGATACCTCGACGGTCTCACCTTCCATCGGGTGGTTCCCAACTTCGTCATCCAGGGGGGCAGCCCGGGGGCGAACGAGTACCACGGGGACGGGCCCTATACGCGCGACGAACTGACCATGCGCTCGCACGTGCGCGGCACCGTCGGCATCTCGACCCGGGGGCGCGACACCGGCGACGGCCAGATCTTCGTGAATCTGGTGGACAACCCCCGCCTCGACCACAACTACACCATCATCGCCAGGGTGGTGGAAGGGATGGAGGTGGTCGACGGCGTCCTCGAAGGGGCCGTCATGGAAGAGGTAAGCGTTCTGGAACCGGCGCCCGAGTAGGCTCCCGTCACCCGACCCCATCCCCGCGCACCCGCGAGACCAGCGTCATGTCCCAGCGAAACATCCTCTACCTGTCGCGTGCCCACGTCGAGCAAGCCGGGGTTTCCATGGCGGAGATCATCGACGCCCTCGAGTTCATGTTCCGGGAGAAGGCGGCGGGCCGGGTGGAAATGCCGCCCAAGCCGGGCATCCATCCGCGGCCGGACTCCTTCCTGCACGCGATGCCGGCCTACGTCGAGCGTCAGAATGCCGCAGGGATCAAGTGGATCTCGGCCTATCCGGACAACCCGGCGCACGGACTGCCCTACATCACCGGGCTGATCACGCTGAACGACCCGGAGACGGGGCTGCCGCTCGCGGTGATGGACGCGACCTGGATCACGGCCATGCGCACGGGGGCCGCGTCGGCGCTGGCGGGCAAATACCTCGCCCGTCCCGATGCGGCGAGCGTCGGCATCGTCGCCTGCGGCGTACAGGGGCGCAGCAACCTCGAGGCCCTGTGCACCCTGTTCCCCGTGGAGCGGGTGCACGCGTACGACATGGACCAGGCCGTGATGCACGCTTATGCCGAAGAGATGCGCGAGCGCATGGGCGTCGAGGTGCGGCCGGTGGGAACCGTTGCGGAGGCGGTACGGGGGATGGACATCGTCATCACCAGCGGCCCCATCCTGCTCGATCCCGACCCCGCCATCCCGCCCGGATGGCTTTCGCCCGGCGCCTTCGCCTGCCCGCTGGACTTCGACTCCTACTGGCAGGCGGACGCGTTTCGCGAGGCGGATCTGCTGACCACCGACGACAGCGCGCAGTTTGCCTACTACCAGAGCGGGAGCGGCTATTTCCGCGACACGCCGGCGCCCCACGCCGAGCTGAGCGACGTTGTCGCGGGCAGGGCCGCCGGACGGCGGACGGAGGGCGATCGCATCATCGCCATCCATCTGGGGCTGGCGCTCGAGGACATGGCCACGGCGAGACTCGTCTACGACCGGGCGCGCGCCGCCGGGATCGGCGTCGAGCTGGAGACCTAGGTGCCTGAACGGGGCAGGACCGAGATCCGCCGGCGGGACCGGGCCATGGACGACGCCTGGACCCGGGACTTCATCCGGCAGGCACGCGTCGGGGTGCTGGCCATGACCCGCGGCGAGCAGCCTCTCGTGAACAGCAACCTGTTCGTGTACGATCCCGCCCGCCACGCCGTCTACATCCACACCGCGCGCAAGGGGCTGACCCGCGACACCCTGTCCCGTTCCGTGCCGGTGTGTTTTTCGGCCTTCGAGATGGGGCGTCTGCTGCCGGCGGACGAGGCGCTGGAGTTCAGCGTCGAATTCGCCAGCGTCACGGCGTTCGGGACCGGGAGCGTGGTGGAGGATGCCGTGGAGGCGCGCGAGGCGCTGCAGATGCTCCTCGACAAGTACGCGCCCGAGCTGCGGCCCGGCCGCGACTACCGCGCAATCACGGAGGGCGAGTTGAAGCGCACCGCCGTGTACCGCATCGACATCGAGGACTGGACGGGGAAGCTCAAGCTGGTGGAGGACGGGTTTCCCGGCGCCTTCCGCGTGCCTCCGCCCGAAATCTTCCCTCGGGCCCGCTGAGTTGGAGCCTTAAGAGGGACGGCTCAGGGATCGGCGTGGAGAAAGGTGCACAGGGCGAAGACCTCGACGCCCATCGCCTCAAGGTGCTTCCGCCCGGGTAGCTCTGGCAGATCCACGACGAAGCCGGCTCCGACCACCTCGCCTCCCATGCCGCGGATCAGCTCGATCGCCGCCGCCGCGCTCCCGCCGGTCGCGACCAGATCGTCGATGAGCAGGACGCGCATTCCCTCGCGGATCGAGCCGGTCTGCATCTCCAGGCGCCCGGTGCCGTACTCGAGCGCGTAGTCGGCTCCCACCACCTCGCCGGGCAACTTCCCTGCCTTCCGCACCGGCACGAAGCCGACCTCGAGCCGCTGCGCCACCGGGACGCCGAAGATGAAGCCTCGAGCCTCGATGCCGGCCACGGCGTCCGGCGTCTCCGGGGCGAACCGCCGCGCCAGGGCCCTGGTGGCCTGCTCGAAGCCCTCGGGGTTCTCGACCAGTCCCATGACGTCGCGGAAGCGGATACCGGGGGTGGGGAAGTCCGGGACCAGCCGGATGAGGGACTTGATGTGGTGTGTCATGGGTATCCCGGTTTCGAAGACATCCCGCGTCCATGCTGGTGACTACTGACGAGATAACTGTTGATAACTGACAATATTATGAGCGGCAAAGCGGGCTGGCAAGGCGACCTGCGAGGCTCAGGCTTCCCATTCCGCAAGCAGGATGGCGTTGGCGAAGGCGTATGGGCTGCCGTAGCGGCAGCGAACGGCTTCGGATCGGGATACCTGGCGCCAGCGCCGGCGCGGGAACCGCTTGAACCAGGTCGCGCGGTCCCACGCCAGCTCGCCGTTGGCGATCATGGCGTCCAGGGCGGGGTTGTAGCCCAGGGGCACGGTGATGGCGAGGAGCCCGCCGGGGGCGAGCAGGCTGCGGCATCTGTTCAGGGCGGCGCTCACCTTGGCGGCGATCGCCTCGGAGGCCGGGGTCGCCCCGGGCTCGTCGAAGGCGATGTGTTCGAAGGTCGAGATCGAGAGGATCAGGTCGAAGCGCTCGGCGGGGGCGAAGTCCACGATGTCGACCTCCAGCGACCCCGGTTCGTACTTGTCCACGACCAGGTGGCCGCCCTGGAAGTAGTGCGGCGTGACGTGACCCACCTCCAGGAGCCGCTCGGGCGGGATGCCCGTCATCAGCGCGCGGGCCAGCGCCAGTTCCACGCAGCGCTCGTTGGCCCAGGTCACGTTGTGGCTGGCGTACACCAGCGGATGGGATGCGCCGCGGTATTCGACGGAGCGCTCGCGGAGCATCGGAATGATCAGCGGGGCCAGTACCCGGCGTGCCGGCTTCAGGAACAGCTGCGCGAAGCCGAAGCGCCGGATGAACCAGCGGATGCCGCCCGCGCGCCGCACCCAGCCCGAGACCGACGGGGTCGTCGACCGGGGTTGGGCCGGGGTGTTCGCGCGAGTCAAGATCCTGACCGGGGTCGAGGGAAGCGGCCGGGCTACATCAGCCGGAAGATGCTGGCGAGCGCGTTCAGAAAGCGCAACGCCTCCGAAGCCGTGTGCAGGAGGGAGGTGCGCTCGCGCCCCGAGGCGTGAGCGAAGAGGCCGGTGACCGTGGTCGTGACGTCTGCGCCCGGCGGGAAGGCGCGTCCCAGTTTGACGCTCTGCGTGTAGGGGAAGAGCTGGTCGGCGGTGCCGTGCACCAGCCGCACCGGGACGTCTACGCGCGGCAGGTACGGCACGGGGTTCAATTCCCGGATGCCCGCCATTACTTCGCCCAGCCCCTCGGCCACGAGACCGCCGCGCATCGGGTCGGGCAGGTCGCCGGCGGGTGGGGCGAGCGTCTCGAAGACGGACCGCGCGCGGGATGCGAGGCTGGCGGCCAGGCGGCGCCGCTCGGGCTCGATCGCGGGGTCGGTGGCGAGCACGTTGTTGTCGCCGGTGTAGGCGGCCAGTGCCCGCAACGCCTCCGCAACCCCGCCGGCGGCCTCGTATCCCGGGATGCGCGTGAGATAGTTCGCGCCCACCACCCAGCGCGCGTAAGGGTCGGGGGTGAGCGACTCTTCCCGGCCGTCGAGTTCGTGGGTTCCCGTAAACTGGAAGCGGGACGACTCCTCTACGGAACAGTAGCCCCCGAACGCGACCACGCAGGCGATGCGCCCGGCGAGCGCCGGGTCGGCAGGAGCGATGATGGCCTGGGGGGCACCGAAGGAGAAGCCCACCAGCCCCACCTGGCGGGAGGCGAGGGCCGGCTGACCTTCCAGCGCGCGCAAGCAGGCGGCGACCGTTGACGCCGTCGCCTCGGTGGACAGCCGGATCTCCCGCCACTCCGGGATCTCCGGCACCACCGCCGCCTGACCGGTGGACGCAACTGCGCGCGCGAACCGCACCAGGTAGGGGTGGTCCCGTCCGGAGCGCGTGATCCCGTGGAGGACCACCCAGACGGGAATCGGCCGGCGCCGTTCCGCGCGGGCGCGGCGGACCACGGCGCGCGGCAGGAACAGCGAAGCCGGGAGTCGGTGCCCGCCGCGCTCGATGTGGATCTCCCGCTCCACCACCGGGGCCCAGCCCGTCATGAAGCTGCGTGCAAAGCGGAGTGCCGGCCCGTATCCCGAGGTCATGGCCACAAGCTAGCCTGACGCCCTCCTACGATACCAGCCAGGCGGACGTCCGATCGTTGAATTTCCCCGCAGGACTGGCATAACATAGCGTCGGTTCCAGAAAGAGGACGTGACGTGCTCGTCGCCACGAGGGGGTTCGGACGACCGGTGTCAACATTGCGGGCAGCTATGAGGCGCTGGAGCGCGGTTGCTCTTTTCTGCGGTGTCTCTCATGCCGTGGCGGCCACGGCGGTCCCCGCCCAGGACGTGCCCCCGCCGGACCGTTTGCCGCCTCGGGGACAAGTGGATCCCGAGACGGTACCCAGGCCCGTGACCCGGGTGCAGCGCGCCACGGAGGCCATCGCCATCGACGCAGTACTGGACGAGCCTTCCTGGGACGCGGCCGAGGCGCTCACCGGATTCGTGCAGTCCAAGCCGAACACGGGGTTTCCGGCGAGCGAAAGAACCGTCGTCCGCATGACGTTCGACGAAGAGAACCTGTATGTGAGCGCGGTCCTCTACGAGAGGGATCCCCGCGACATCACCCTGCACTCCCTGAGGCGGGATTTCCCTCCAGGCGACGCAGACGTCCTGGGGATCGCTCTCGACACCTATCTCGATCGCCGGAACGCCTTCATCTTCGGCGTGAACGCCGGAGGCGCCCTCATCGACCTCCAGACCTTCGACAATGGCCGTGACATCAACATCCCCTGGGATGGAATCGTCGAGCGCGCCGCGCGCGTGCACGACCAGGGATGGACGGTGGAGATGGCCATCCCGTTTTCCACACTTCGCTTCGATCCGGAGCGGGAGGAACAGACCTGGGGAGTGAACTTCCTGCGCCGGATCCGCCGGAGGGGTGAAGACAGCCTCTGGGCGCCACTGGACGGCCGTTTCGACGTCAATCGGATGGCGGAGGCCGGCACCCTGCTCGGCCTTTCCGGGCTGACCGGGGGCTTGAGTCTCCAGGTGAAGCCCTTTGTGCTCGCCGAACGTATTGCAGGCGATGCGTCGGGGAACGGCACAGGCAACGATGCGGACGCCGGACTCGACCTGTATTTTTTTTTTTTTAGGGAGATGTCCCTCGATCTCACCTACCGTACGGATTTCTCTCAGGTCGAGGTGGACGAGGAGCAGGTGAACCTGACGCGCTTCTCTCTCTTCTTTCCCGAGAAGCGGGATTTCTTTCTCGAGAACGCGGGCCTGTTCGACTTCGGCGACGCACCTGAGCGCGGATATCGGCTCGGTGCCGGGCTCGAGGACTTCCAGTTGTTTCATTCCCGCCGCATCGGCCTGCACGAGGGACGCCCGGTGCCCGTGCTGGGAGGCGGCCGGCTTACCGGCAAGGTAGGCGAATGGGGGGTCGGGCTGCTCAACATGCAGACCCGGAGCACCAGCACTCTGGATCCCGAGAACTTCACTGCGGTGCGGCTGCGTCGGACGGTACTGGGGAACCTCCAGCTGGGCGGGATATTGCTGAATCGCGCAATCACGGGCGGGGCTGCCGCGGACCAGTACAATCGGAGCTTCGGCGTGGACCTGCACGCGCGCCTCTGGCAGTCCCTGATCGTGCAATCCTATATCGCGGGGACCCGCGATGGCGATGGCAATGGGCGCGCCAGCCGGGTTTCCGTGGCCTGGCGGGACCGATTCCTGAACACTTCCGTCATGTACCGTGAAATCGGAGACTCCTTCCGGCCAGAGATGGGGTACATCCGCCGCGGGGCGATTCGACACAGCCATGCAACCATCGGTGTCCATCACCGGCGCGTGGAGTCCCTCTGGAACGAGCTGAATCCATTCATCGAAGTGCACTACATCACCAACCTCGCGTCGGTTCTTGAGACCCGCACCGGCACCGCCGGATTCATGACCAACTTCCGTGAGGGCAGCCGGCTGACCCTGCAGTACAACGACCGCTACGAGAGGCTCTTTCGGCCCTTCGGCGTGCTCGGCGGCCACGAAGTCGCTACAGGGTCCTACAGCTTCCGGGAAGGCAGCCTGGACTTCCAGTCCAGCGCCGGGCGTGTACTTTCCGGGAGCATCGGGTTGAGCGGGGGCGGCTACTTCAACGGTACCCGCCGGTCGGTGCGGCTCGCCGCGCAATGGAAGCCGAACTACCATGTGACCTTCGACGCGAGCATTCAGAACAACCGCCTCGACCTGGGCAGGGGCCCGTTTACGGCGGAGGTCTACAGCGGCAGAATGGACTACGCGTACTCCACAACGCTGTTCGGGAGCGGGTTCGTCCAGTACAACGGGGTCACCGGCGAACTGATCACGAACATTCGACTCAACTACATCCATGCGCCGTTGAGCGACCTCTTCCTTGTGTATACCGAGCGCCGGCATACGGATACGGGAAGGGTGCTCGATCGCCAGTTCGCAGCCAAGCTCACCAGGCTCTGGTCCTTCTGAGAGCCACCCGCCCAAACGGAGGATATCCGATTCATGTCCGAGAAACGCCTTGCTATCGACATCGGTGGGACCTTCGCCGATTTCGTTCTGCTGGACGAGAAGACCGGAAGTGTGACGCTGGAAAAGGAGCCGTCGCCCAAGGAGAGGCTGACGGACCACATCTTCAAGGGGATCGGGCGTCTCGATGTGGATCTCACCGACCTGGACATGGTCATCCACGGCTCCACGGTGGTGATCAACACCATCCTCCAGGAGGTCGGCAGCAGGATCGGCCTTATCACCACGCAGGGGTTCCGCGATGTCCTCAGCCTGGGCCGTGGTAATCGCCCGGAGGTCTACAACCTGCTGTACAAGCCGCCCGCGCCGTTGATTCCCCGCTATCTGTGTCTCGAGGTTCCGGAGCGGCTCGACCACAAGGGAGGTGTCATAACGCCCCTCGATGAGGACGCCACCCGCCGCGCGGTCGAGCGGCTCAAGGCCCGGGAAGTCGAGGGCATCGCCGTCTGCTTCCTCCACGCCTACGCGAATCCGGAGCATGAACGTGCCGTTCGCAGAATCGCGGGCGAGGTCTATCCGGAGGCTCATGTTTCCATCTCATCGGATATCACCGGGGAGTTCCGGGAATTCGAGAGGACTTCGACGGTTGCGCTCAACACCTACGTCATGCCCTCCGTCGCGGCCTATCTGGCAGGCCTCGAGGAGCGATTGAGTGCGGGAGGGTTCCGGGGCGGGCTGAAAATCATCCAGTCCACGGGCGGCCTGACGACGTCGGAGGAAGCCCGCCGGATGCCC
>VYDD01000477.1:0-10836 GCA_009843625.1 Gammaproteobacteria bacterium
GGCCACCCTCGACCCAGATGCCGTCCTGCTGCACGCCGTAGGCGTTGACCATGAAGTTGTAGGCGCGCCGCCGGTCGTTGAAGGTGTCGAGCACGACGCGAATGTAGTCGTCGGCCCGGCCCCAGCTGTCACGCTCGCTGAGGGAGGCCCGCACCCCGCCGGGATCGCTGTCGTAGGCGCGGACCCCGAAGTAGATGGCGTCGTCGCTTACCAGCACCAGCGCTTCGGTCGGCTGTACCGCAGGAATGCCCTCGACCGGATCGTACTGGCTGAAGTTGCGCAGCAGGGCCGCGCCTTCCCAGGCTGCGTCGTCGAGCCTGCCGTCGATGTTGATTTCCGGGTCTTCAAGCCGCGGCGTCGCGATCTCGAGCTGCCCCGCGGCGCCATCGTATTCGGCGACCGCGGGCGGGCGCTCGGGCACGTCGCCCTGGGCAGGCGCGAGAATGGCCTGTACGGCGAGCAGCTTGAGAATCATGGGAGATGAGCCCTCTCGGATGACACCTGGCTTGTGGCAAGGACGCGGCGAACGCCGCCTCGGGACGGTTGACCCGTGCGCGCGCAAGCCCGGTAACCTAACTCTTGAGACACGCAGCCGGGAAGCAGTGTTGACACGCGGGGGCCGAAATGGCTTCGTTTGCAGTTGCGCCGACCCCGGCTTCCCGGGGACGCGCCACATCTGCATACTGGCCGTAGTGGGGTGTAGCTCAATAGGCAGAGCGCCTGGCTGTTAACCAGGAGGTTGGAGGTTCGAGCCCTCCCGCCCCAGTGGGCCGTGAAGGTCCGATCCCCGCGCCGAGCGAAGCTCAGAGTCGCTCGTGCTGGCCCACCTCAATTCGCCACCACCTTGGCTCGCCTGTCTCGTCAGCCAACCACCGGCAGGTGCATCACCTGGTCTGGAATGTCAACGGAATGGCAATCCAGACGGGGATGGGCTCGTCATCATCGCGTGCGGGGTTGAACCTGAATACGCGGGCGACGCGGAGAGCCGCCGAGTCGAGCGCTTCATGGCCCGACGGCTCCGCGACGAGCACTCTTTGCACCACGCCCTCCGCGTCGATGAAGAACTGCACGTTGACCGTCCCTCCGATTCCCGCCTCTCTCAGGATCGGAGGGTATTCTCTCTCCATGGCCCGCTGCACCTCCCGCTCGTTCGACAGGTCGGGACGCACCGTGTAGGGAGTGAACGTCGGTTCCTGCATGAGACTCGCCAGCGATGCTTCCTGTGGGGCTTCGGAGTCCGCCGGGGGATCGCCGGGGTCGTCCCCCCGTTCGCGGGCGATGCTGTCGGCGAATTCGCGCACCTCGTCAGGCACCCCGTCCGCCCCCGCGGCGCCAGTGGCGAAGGTGATCGGGATGGCGACCCACACGGGCACCACCTCGTCCAGGTTGAGCGCGGGAGTGAACCGGAAGGTGCGGGCGACTCGAAGGGCGGCCGAGTCGAGTACTTCGTGACCGGAGGTCTCGGCGACGAGAACCCGTTGCACCACGCCACGCGTGTCGATGAAGAAATCCACGCTGGTGGTGCCGCCGATCCCCGCGTCGCGCAGTATCGGGGGATACTCGGCCTCCAGCGCCCGCATGACCTCCCGTTCATTCACCAGGTCGGGGCGCACGGTGTAGGGGGTGAACACCGGTTCCGCATCGTTCACCAGGTCGGGACGCACCGTGTAGCGGGTGGACACCGGTTCCGCCATGAAGTCGACCGGCTCGTCCGACGCCGGTGCATCTTCTCCGCGAACGCGCGGGAACAGGACCGCCAGGGCCACGACGACCGCCGCGCCCAGCACGAGCAGCACACCCTGCAGGCGACGCACGCGCGGCATCTGCTCCTCCAGCCTGGTGATGCGTCGCTCCAGCTGCGACCGCCCCTCGGACAACGCCACGAGCGCCACGCGATGCAGTCCGTTTTGTCCCGCGCCCACGCGCAGAAGCAGGCTGCCGTAGGCGTGGCGGTGTCCCGGCATCCGGCGCATCACCCTCCGGTCGCAGTCGAGTTCGACGGCGAGGTTCAGGCGATGGCGCTGCAGCCAGAGGGCGGGATTCCACGGGAAGACGAACAGCGGCAGCGTCATCAGGAACCGGAGCCGCGCGTCGCCGGCGCGGATGTGCTCCTCTTCGTGCGCAAGAATCAGTTCCTGCTCCCTCCGGCCAATCGCGCGCACCCACGCCGGCAGCACGACGCGTGGCCGCAGCAGGCCGACGATGGTCGGGCCCGTGTCCCTGGACCAGAGCACGGAGCGATGGCCCAGCGAACCGGGCTGCCACGACCTTCCCTCCCGCACCAGGCGCGCGACGGCGAAGAGGACCGTGACCACCAGCAGCGAAGAGAGCACGACCCAGCCCAGCACGAGCAGGTCGTCCAGGGAACGGAGCATCGAATCGCGGGCGACCGTCACCGTCAGCGGCTCCAGCAGCGGGGGCGCGTACCCCGGTGGCGGGACGACCGCCCGTTCCGCTGGGGCCCCTGGAATCCGCACCACCGACAACGCGGTGGTTGCAGCGCCCGCGACGATCCATACCCATCGCGTCGGGCGGCCGCCGTGGGTGAGGAGCCTCTCGGCCGCCAGGCCCGCGACCAGGAACAACACGCCGATACCGGCCGACCAGAGCATCCATGCGGCGATCATCCTCGTTCCTCCTTCTCGAGACGCTCGTCAAGCAGCTTGCGCAGGCGCCTGATGGTCTTCGCAGAAAGCCGTTCGTCGGAAACCAGGTTGGCCACGAGCATCTCCGTGGACCCGGAGTAGACCTTCTCCCGGAGCCGGTCGAGCACCGACCGGCCGGCCTCCCGGCGCGCGAGCAAGGGATGGTAGCGGTGCGCGCGCCCCTCCCGCTCGTGGCCGACGAGGCCCTTCGATTCCAGGATGCGCAGCACCGTGAGCACGGTGGTGTAGGCCAGGTCGTCGTCCAGTTGGGCGCTGACCTCGTTCACGGTAGCGGACCCCAGGTCCCACAGAACCGACATGACGTCCATTTCGCGGGCGGTGAGCGCGGTCACGGATTCCTCCTCGGGGTCATCGCTACTAATGATGTAGTAGCATGATGGAGAGCAAGGAGGCGGAGTTGTCAACTACAGGATTAGTAGCCCTGGGACGAGCTCGCTCCCCGACGGCAGGCCGCGGGGGCTGGTCATCGGGACCCAGACTGCAAAATCCGGGCCGCGAGGGCGACCACCCCCGCGGCCCGGATTTCGTCCTGTTCCGCCCGATTCAGCTGATCGGCGGGACGTTGGGATTACGGTCGCGCTCCGACGTCGGGATGTCGAGGCAGAACGACCTGGGTTGGCGGGTGAACATGTTGGTGCGGGAGCCCGGTGCGAACGCGGTGTTCTCCCAGTCGGGCGTGTCCAGCGCACCCGGGGTGTTGTTCGCGGCCCAGCGGCGCTCGTCGGTCAGCCGGCGCCCCTCGAGCCAGAGCTCGATGTAGCGCTCGCGCTTCAGGAAGGTCCAGGCCTCTTCCAGGCTCATCGCGACCCAGGGTGCGAGCGGCTCGCCTGTGGTGTCGCTGATGTTGCGCGTGCGCACCTTGTTGATCAGCGTCATGGCCGCCTGCCAGTTGCCGGAGTTGAGCTGGGCCTCGGCTTCCACCAGCCGCATCTCCCAGCCGCTCACCAGGCGCTGGTCATCGTTGCGGCTGCTGTACTTGGCCTGGTTCTTCCACTCCACCTGGCCGTAGGTGTCGAGGCTGGCCGTGGCGTAGGGAATGTTGGCATCGTCGAACCAGGGCGTCCGGGGATCTCCCGTCTCGGTGTAGTAGCCGTCGAAGAAGGTGTAGATCACCGAATACGACCCCGCCGGCTGGCGCGCGTTGGCCTCGAAGAGGGTGTTGTAGTACGCCTGGGTCTCGTCGTCGTAGTTGATCCAGAAGACGAAGTCGTCCGGGATCGTCGCCGCGTCCGACGCCGCCGCGCTCCAATCGCCCATCCAGGCGTGGGCGGCTGCCCGACCACCGCGCGCCGCATGGGTTTCGTCGGGAGTGGACGCGAACCCGAGCGCGGCCGTGAAGCTGTCGATGGCGCGGTTGAAGTTCCCCTGCGATCCCTGCTCGTAGGTGCCGGGCGTGGTGTCGTCCGGATCCGTTGGACCGAGGACCGCGTCGCACCACCATTCTCCCATGGTGCGGTAGGCGAAGGCGTTCCAGAGGTACGCCTGATACAGCATGTTGGCGGGTGCGTCCACCTCCGTGAAGCGCTTGATGGCCGTCTCGGTGATGAAGCGCGCCTGCACCCCGTCGTTCCAGAAACCGCCGAAGCTGCCGGGCAGGATGTGCCCCGCCTGGGTGATGGGATCGTGTCCCATGAAGCCGGTCTGGCCGCCGGGGAAAAGCTCCCGGCCCACGATGGCGTTGGTGTAGGTCCCGTAGCTCACCAGCTCCGCCAGACGGCGAACGCCCCCGTTGATCAGCCCCTGCTGTGACGCGGGCTGGGCCAGGAACTCGTCCTGGATGGGGCCCGGGTTGGTCACCTCGCAGCCCGATGCGGCAACGGCGGCGATTCCGGCAACGAGAATGACCGTGGTCGAATGTATTCGAATCCTTCTGCCTCTCTTCTCGTTCATCTCTCAGCCCTCGCTAGAAGGTGACCCGTACGGACATCCGAAGGGTTACCGGAGACGGCACCCGTTCGGTCTGGTTTCCGATCCCGTCGTCGAGAGCCGGCGAGTTGCCGAGCGACTCCGGGTCGTACCAGGGAATCTCCCGGTACCAGTCCATGAAGTTGCTGAGGGTGGCGGTGAAGGTGGCGTTGGAGACCGTCTCCGGGAACACGGCGTCAACAGGAACGGTCAGGCTCACCTGTCGGAGCTTGAAGTAGTCCGAGTCGAACCAGTAGTCGCGCGCGAACCCCGGAGTGCAGCGTTCGCGCCAGATGGCGGGCGTCTCCGGCTTCAGCTCGATGGAGGTCTTCGGAGAGACGTACCACGGGAAGCAGAGCGGAGACCGCACCGAACGGCTGATGGAGATCTCGTTGATGTACGCAACATGCCCGCCCTGGTACTCGCCCCGGGCCGAGAGCAGGATGTTGTTCGGGAAGCGCAGTGACAGCGTCGGCGTGATGATGTGGGTGGGCAGCTGCGGCCCGATGACTACGTTCTCACCCGTCCTGCCCGGCGCGGCCGGCGTGTCCGGATTGTCTTCGAATATCGGGTCGGCGATCTCGTCCCGATTGATGACCCGGCGTCCCATTTCCACGGGCAGCGCGTGTCCCTCGATGATCCGTCCGTTCAGGTCCCAGAACGGAGCGATGCACTCGGCGGCGGGATCGCGCGCCAGAACGATTTCGCTGGGCTCGGTCTCTCCCTTGCACAGGCTGACCACCTCGGAGTTCGTGGTGCTGACGCCCAGTCCGGCATCCACGCCGAAGGTCGAACTCTGGAACAGCGTGGCGTCCAGCTGCAATTCGAGACCGGAGTTGTCGACGGTGCCGACGTTCTGCAGCTGGCTGGAGGTGAAGCCCTGGGAGGGGATGGAGCTCACAAACATGAGCGCGTCGCTGGTGCGTTGATCGAAGTAGGTGAAGGTCGCCGACAGCCGGTCGTCGAGCCACGAGGCATCGAAGCCGAATTCCCATTCGCGCGTGACCTCGGGTCCCAGATCGGGGTTCCCCAGGTTCGCGGGAGTGAAGGCGGGCGTCCCCGCGTAGCCTGCGGGATTCCAGGTCCTTACCGCGTCGAAGGCGCCCGGGGCGCGGCCTGACTGGCCGTATGCGGCGCGCAGCTTGATGGCGCCGTAGCCGGGATCCCAGAAGTCCTCGTCGCTGATCACCCAGGTGCCACTCACCTTGGGATAGACCTGCAGCCCGAAACCCGAGCCGAAGGCGCTGTTCCCATCGACCCGGATGCCGCCGGTCACGAAGTACTTGTTGCTGATGTCGAAAACGTTCTGGACGAAGAAGCCCGCGTTCCAGACCTTTTCGCGACTCTCCTCCGCCACCTTGATGGCCGCGGAACTCACGGTGGGTTCGGCTGCGCCGGGGAAGTCCTCGCCCAGCAGACGCAATCGGACCTGCGAGTCACCGATCGCCTGTCCACCCCAGGAGAAGTTGGAGTTGATGGCCGAGGTGACCGGGAGCGTGTACGTCCCCACGTAGTCGAAGGTGAGGACCCGTCTCTGGAAGGTGTCGTTGGTGCGCGAGCCCAGCGGCTTGAGAAAGAAACCGAAGTTGCGCTGGTTCTCCCCTTCCTGGTTCGAGAAGTCGTAGCCGAAGGTGAAGCGGTTCGTCAACTGGGCCTGGGGCGTGTAGGTCAGCGTAATGCCCGAGTTGAGGCGCTCGTTGCGCTGGTCGAACTCGTACTCCAGGAGCTTGGCGATCTCGCGGGGATCTCCCGAGCCCACGTAGTTGCGCTCCTGGCGGAAGGCGTTCAGCTGGATCCCTTCCGCGTTGTTCCCCGAGGGTGTTCCGCTCAGCCACTGGCTGGTGTAGCCGGTGTTCCACTGGATCTGCAGGTCCTCCACCGGCGTCATCGTGAAGTTGCCGCGGAAGTTGTACTTGGTCAGCTCGTCGTTGGCGAGGACGTAGCTGTCGTCCTGGTACTGCCCGGAGATGAAGTACTGCAGCGCCTGTCCGCCGCCGCGGACCGAGAGCAGGTAGTTCTGGAACCATACCGATCCGGGCCAGCTGCAGGCACCGCTGGCGCTCTGGTTCACGCCCTGCCAGCGGTCGTCGTCGGTGACGCAGTCGGGAGCGTACTGGCCGCCCTCGTAGCCGCCACCCCACCAGGCGTCCCGCATGTAGTGCTCCATCTGGATGAAGTCGCCGCCCGGGGCCCCGAAGGGCTGCATCCAGCCCGTGCCCTGCTGGATCTCGGCGGTCCAGACGGGCGCGCCGGCGGAGCCGCGCTTGGTGAAGATCTGGATGACCCCGGCGGAGGCTTCGGTACCGTACAGCGTGGTCGCCGCGGAGCCCTTGATGACCTCGATGCGCTCGATGTCGTTGGGGTTGATCATGTCGAGCGGCGTCACCGTGATGAGCGACGGGCGTCCCAGGCCGGTCCCGGGGGTCGAGACCACCGGGAAGGCGTCGTCCATGATCCTCACGCCGTCCACGTAGATGATCGGCTGGTTGGACATGGCCACGCTGGAGTTGCCGCGCAGGCGGATCTGCTTGCCCTGGGCGGGCTCGCTGCTGCCCCCGAGCACGTGCACGCCGGGCGCGGCCGCCTGCAGCAGGTCGGACACGGCCGCCTGGCGCTCGGGCACGTCGGTCAGGTTGATCTGGGCGATGGCGTTGCCGATCTCGCGCCGCCGGGCGGCGCCCGCCGCACCGGTCACCACGATCTCATCGAGCCCGAGGGCCTCCGTCGTCATGGCGAAGTCGGTCGTCACCGTTCCGTCGGCGGGCACGTCCACGGACTCGGTTACGGTCTGGAAGCCGATGCGCTCGGCCCGGAGTTCGTACGAACCCGGAGGCACGTTGAGGATGAGGTAGCGCCCGTTCGACCGGGTCAGCGTCCCCAGCGTGGAGCCGGTGATGTATACCTGGACTTCGCCGATGGGCCCGCCAGACTGGGCGTCGGTCACCACGCCCGTGATGCGGCCATTCTGCGCGTGCGCAGGCGTGGCCGCGAGGACCGACAGGCCCGCCACAATCAGAACGGCCAACCCTCCTCCCAATCGACCAGGCCCGCGAGGTCTGTGTGGAAAGAACAGGGACAATCGGGACATGGAGCCCTCCTTCGGCGACGCAAGTCACCGGCGTTGCGCCCGGTGCGCCGAGAAACAGACTCCTGCCAATAGCCCCTGGGACAAGCTCCCAGACCGCGCGTTGACCGAACTGCCGTCCCAAACGACGCTGGTGCTGGTGAATAGAGGGGTCGAACCGCAAACGTCTAGAATTAGCCCTGAGTGGGGGTCACGCAAGCAGCGGCGCGGGCGGCAGTTGGGAGACCGGAGCCGGCGTCGGGGCTTTCGGGGGTTGCGCGCGTCCACGGCGGCGCGATAATCGTCAACCGAACGCCCATCGATTTGCGGGCGACACGGTGCCTCGCTCGAGCCCGACGTCGCCCGGCCGGGAGGTGCCATGCGAGGGACGACCGTCAGGCTCATCATCTGCTCTGCCGCAACCCTGTTTCTCTCCTCCGCGTGTTATCGCTACGTGCCGATGGAGACGGCGGCGGCGGTACCCGGGGAACCGGTGAGAGTCTACGTGACCCAGGCCGGCACAGAGGGCTTCCGCGAGGTCTACGAGGTGGACCAGGCCCTGCCCAGGGTGCGCGGGACGGTTGTCGGACGGGACGCCGGCGATCTCCTGCTCGCGGTCGAGGTTGCGCGACGACAGGTGGGTTTCCAGGCGGTAGGCCTCGAACAGACCCTGCGCATCCCCGAGGGCGAGATCCTGGCGACGGAACGACGTTCACTCAACGGGCTCGCCACCTCCGCCTTCGCAGGCGTCGTCGCCGGTGGCGTGGCGGCCATTCTGAGCTTCATTCTGGAGTCCGAGGGCGAGGCCCCGCCCCCGGAACCGGAGGTTGACCTGATGGTGCCGCTGATCTCTGTGCCGGTGGGACGGTAGGCTCAAGCGAGCCCGGCTACCGCCGCTCGGCGCTGCAGTCGGTGAGGTTCACGCAGGTCACTTCGTAGAGATGCCGCTGGCCCGGGGGGAGGGCCAGCACGCTGGCGGCCGCGACCGCGTCCCGGATGTCCACCGGCTGCCCCGGCCGGAAGGTGATGGTGGCGCGCCAGCGCTGTGCGCCGCCGTCCGCGTAGGACTCGATCCTGGCGTCGATCGCCCACGGCACCTCGGAGAAGGCCCGGTTCAGATCCGACAGATCCGTGGCGCCCCGCGGCCCGGTCGCGAGCGGAAGCCACACCGTCTCCACCGAGAAGGGATGGTTCTCGCGCCAGCTGTTGAGGGCCGCGTTGACCTGCTCGTGGTTCGTCCCCGTATTCAGCAGATGCTGGGCGTAGGACTGGAGCAGCAGATCGTTGTGCTTGACGTCCGAGGCGAGCGCCTCCTCCAGGTGCGCGAGAAAGGTCTCGTCGTCCCCCTGCTGCAGCGCCTGCACCGCCTCCAGGAAGTCCGTGTCCGGGTCTCCGGGGTTGATGGCCGAGACCACATCGGTCATCTCCCCCCACTTCTCGTTCAGGAAATCGATCGGCTCCTGTCCGCGCGACACCAGGTACTCCCGCGCCCCCACGATAACGGCGATCGTGTAGATGCCGATCAGCATGCGGTAGCGCCGGTACCAGTTCGCGATCATGCCCTCTAGAGCCCCCGCTGGGTCTGCTTGTCGCGCACCTTCCAGATGAACGAGTCGAGGTAGTAGTGCATGAGCCCGTAGGCGTAGACCATCATCTGCGAAAAGAGGGCGTAGCCGCTCGAGTAGTCGAGCGCCGGGATGCCGAACTCGGGCAGCGCGGGATAGGGCGCGAAGTTCACCACCCCGAATCCGAACTCGTCCAGCGGACGGTTGATGAGGAGCTGGAAGAGGACGGCGTAGGCCGCGCCGCCCACGAGGAACCAGCGCAGCCTGCCCTTGCCGGTCACCCGCGACCAGAAGCCGGGCCTGGAGGTCCCCTTGCTCGCGGTACGGCGCATGTAGGAATACACCATGACGATGTACTGGACGCCGTGCATGAGACGGTGCGCGACCGCGTAGAGCAGGATCGAGGTGGTCTGCCAGGCCACGAAGTACCAGAGGAAGTAGCTGGCCCCGATGAACAAGTACTTGATGGGGTTGATGGTTCCGCCCGCAGCCGCGATCTGCCGCAGGTGCAGCGCGTAGACGATCAGGTATCCCACCAGCACGATCTGGCTTACCGTCAGCAGCCCGTCCACGAAACCCGCGGACACCGGCACGTGCATGCGGTGCAGTTCCCGGATCCACAGGAAGCGGAACATGGGTGCGCTGATGAACATGTAGCCGTACAGCACGCAGTGCAGGCCGAGGTCGAAGCGGCGTGTCGAGGGCAGCCCGGCGCCCGCCTTGAAGTCGTAGATGCGCGCGAGGCCATGCTGCTGCATGAGGCTGTGCTGATGGTCCCAGGCGGTCACCAGCAGCAGCAGGGTGATGGGAGCGAACTGCAGGCCCAGGACGGTGAAGCCGACGATCACGATCGGACCGGCGATCAGGCGGTTCCTGAAGCGCTCCCAGATGTCTGGCATCCCGTACGAGCGCACCCACCCGGCGTAGTGATGGGGGATGGTGATCCACAGATTGATGGACGCCACCGCCACATAGGGGAGCCAGGCCTGGAAGCCCAGCGCGAGCGCAACGGCGAAGAAGCGCAGCCCGAGGAACCAGCCCATGTCCGCTCGGCGCTTCAGGATGTAGCCCGTCTTGAACATGCCGCCAGGTTGCAGGTTACGACGTTCCGGTGGGCCCGTGGTACCCATCATCCCACATTGGACGGTAGAACCGGGGGTGCCGGGAAAGCAACATTCGGATTCTCTCTTGCATCGAGTTCGAGTACGGGATGGGGAACACCTGACTGATGTGTGGTCGCTTCACCCAGAAGCTGTCGCCGCGTGAGGTTTACGACCTCTACGGGGTGATCGAGCCTCCCCCTTCGTTTGCGCGGGAGCCCCGCTACAACGGCGCTCCGACGCAGGATTTTGCGGTCTGCCGTGTCGACGGCGGCGGGCGCCGGCACATCGCGGAGCTCCGCTGGGGTCTCGTCCCCTCGTGGTGGAAGGACGCCGGCGCGGGGCCGCCGCTGATCAACGCGCGCTCAGAGACGATTGGAGAGAAGCGGGTGTTCGCGGACGCCTTTCGCGAGCGGCGTTGCCTCGTTCCCGCCAACGGCTGGTTTGAATGGCAGGGGCCGTCGCAGTCGAGGCAGCCGTTCTACCTGACGCTGGTCGGCAGAGGGCCCATCTCCTTTGCCGGCATCTGGGAACGC
>VYDD01000477.1:10846-18890 GCA_009843625.1 Gammaproteobacteria bacterium
CCATCCTCACCACGCCGGCGGCGGCCGCACTCGCGGACATCCACCCCCGGCAGCCCGCCATCGTGGATCCGAAGTGGTTCGCGGAGTGGCTTGACCCTTCCAGTCAGGCCCACCAGCTTCTCGCTCGACTGAGCACTCCCAATCCCGGGCCGTACGAACGACGGCCGGTCAGCGCGCGAGTGAACAGCGTCATGAACGACGGCCCGGACCTTCTGCGGCCCGTCGGGGAGCAGTTGCGGCTGATCTGATGAAGGAGGAATCGAGATGACTCTGGGACGCCGAACGTTTCTTTCGCGGCTGGCTTCCGCCGGGGGGTTTGCCGCGTGTGCGCCATCGCTGGCGGGGCTGGTTGCGTGCGGCAGCGAGCGGCGGGGTGCGGGCGCCGATCGAAGCTCGCTCGTCATCGAGCCCTATGGCCCGCTGGTGCGCTCTCCGGACTGCCCCGAACTCGAGATCGCCGAGCACCTTCACTGCGTGCGGCTGAGTTCGGGCGGCGTTCCCTCGCCGGTGCGCGAGGGGTTCCTGGTCCCCAACGCGTTCGACGGGATGGCGGCGTTCCCGATGGCGAACGGCAACGTGCGCCTCATCCGGAATCACGAGATGACCGACCCGCCGGAGTCGGCGCGGCCGATTGGCGCGCCCGCCTACGACGACGCCGGGAGCGGCGGCACGACTTCGCTCGAGGTGCGTGTCACGGGTGAGGGCGAGGGCCTGCGCGTGGAGCTGGTGGACGAGTTTGCGTCACTCGCGGGTACGCGCGTGAACTGCGCCGGCGGTCCGACCCCCTGGGGAAGCTGGCTGTCGTGCGAAGAAACCACGGAGGGGCGGGGTGATGGTTTCCAAAGGCCCCACGGGTACATCTTCGAAGTGCCCGTCGACGCCACCGGCCCCGTGGATCCGGTGCCCCTCACGGCCATGGGCCGCTTCGTGCACGAGGCGGTGGCGGTCGATCCGGAGACCGGCATCGTGTACGAGACGGAGGACACCTGGTACGTGCCCATCGTCCCCAGTCGGCCCGGCGCCGGGCTCTATCGGTTCATCCCGCGCGAGCCCGGGGTGCTCGCCGCGGGAGGACGGCTTCAGATGATGGCGGTCACCGGGGAGCCCGGCTACCTGACCGCCCGCAACCAGACTCCGGGTACGGTTCTGCCCGCCCACTGGGTCGACATCGACGACCCCGATCCCGAAGACGCCGGACGCGACGAGTTGGCGGTGTTCCGACAGGGGCTGGCGAAGGGAGGAGCCCGCTTCGCCCGCCTGGAGGGGGCCTTCCATGGGGACGGCGGCATCTACGTGGTCTCCACCAACGGCGGCGACGCAACCTCCGGGCAGGTGTTCCACTACCGGCCGGTCTCCGCCGACCAGGGCGAGCTGACGCTCGTGTTCGAGTCGCCCGCGCCGGAGGTGCTGGACAGTCCGGACAACATCGTGCTCAGCCCGCGCGGCGGGCTGGTCATGTGCGAGGACGGCAGCGGCGAGCAGCACGTGCGCGCGCTCGACCGGGAGGGCAGGATCGTCAACCTGGCACGCGCGCCGCTGGGGCCGGAGGGAGGGACGGCCGGCGAGTTCGCGGGCTCCTGCTTCAGCCCGGACGGGCGCGTGCTGTTCTTCAATCAGCAGGGCGGGCGGCGGGCGGGCAGCACCCTGTCGAGCGCCACCTACGCGATGTGGGGACCGTGGGAGGACGGGCCCGTATGAGCGGCGCCGCGGTGTTCGGCGCGCTCGCGATTGCGGCCGGATGGGCCCTCAGCCCCGCTGACGGGCAGGCCCAGTCCGCCGAACACGGGCCGCTGGTGCTCGAGTTGTCCGCCAGCACCCGCGGGCTGGCGCTGGGCGGCGCCTTCTACGCGGTGGGCAACGACAGCGACGCCGTGTTCCACAACCCGGCCCTGATCGGAGGCAACGGCGTGATCGGCGGGGCGATGCAGCGCTTCGGGACCGCAAGCCTGCTGAGCACGGTGTCCGGTGCCGCCGACTGGTCCTCGGCCAGCGTGGCCGTGGGGGTTCAGACGCTGAGCTATGGAGTACCGGACCGGGGTGCGGCCGTCCTGTCCCACGACGCGCAGTCGCTCTTCACCAACTGGAAGACGGGAACGGCCGAGGTCGACGTCTCGGTGGGGTATGCGCGGGAGGTGCGGGGCATACTGGCCGGCATCACCGGCAAGCTGGTGGACCAGCGCCTCGGCGGTCACCACGACGCCACCGGGGCCGTCGACCTAGGGGTGGCGGTCGGGGCCGGACCCGCGCGGCTGGGGCTCGCCGTGCAGAACCTGGGGCCGGGGCTCACGCTGGGCGAAGTCGAGGTCCCGCTGCCCTGGCGGGTCACGGCGGGCGGGTCGACCCCGGCCATCCCGGTGGGACCGCTCGACCTGGGCTGGACCGCCGCGGTCTCCCGCGAGGCGGATGGCGCGGTCGTTCCCGGGGCGGGGATGGAGATCGCGTACTGGCCCGTGCGCGGACGGACCTTTACGGCCCGCTTCGGTGTGCGTCGCGCACCGGACGGCTTCGGCCGCCCGGTCACCTTCGGTGGCGCGTTCAACGGCGACCGGCTCGCCATCGACTACGCCTGGCAGCGCTACGAAGGCGGCGAGGGGGGCCATCGCTTCGGGTTGAGTTGGCGATAGGCTGAGGGGCGCAGGGGCGCGGGTTCAACAACCGCCGACGGGACGATGGCTCAGGGCACCCGCACCGCCGTGTAGGCCGGGTCCATGCGGGCGAATCCCACGTCGTCCAGCACCACCTCGCCCGCGACCGTCCGGTCGAAGACCAGCCCGACTTCCGTGAGTTCGTCCAGCCGGAGACCCGGAGCCGCCTCCACGAAGTCCGCCAGCGGAATCGAATAGCTCTGCAGCAGCAGCTCGAACAGATTGGCGAAACGGTCGTCCTCGAGGTCGCGGCGCCGCAGGACCCGCATCTCCAGGGGCCTGCGCACCGGTCCGTAGCGGCTTAACCGCACGGAGGCGACGGCGCCGTTCGCATCCCGCGCCACGATGCTCAGGTCGGGCGGCGCATCGTCGTCCTCCTCGTCCCCGGACTCGCTTCCCCCATCTCCGGGATCGTCGGACTCGCTTGGGTCATCCCCGCTTTCGTCGTCGCCGCTCCGCGGCCCGGGTGTCGCGCGGGTGACTGCCAGCGACAGCTCCAACGAGGCTTCGGGCCCGAGATCCCACTCCGCGGCGAGCGTTGCGGGGAGCACGATGGTGTAGGCTGCGGCCGGGCCCAGCGTGTCCGCGCCCGCGATGCGGTTGTTCCAGCCCAGCCACACGGCCTGATTGTCCTGGGACGCCGAGGTCTCCGGCCGGTTGCTCGACCGCAACCCGATGCGCCCCTCCCGCCAGGTCGACAGGCTGTCGCCGCGCATGCGAACTCCAGGGTGGGTTCCCGAGGTGACGTCGATGTCCTCCTCGTAGTCGGCCAGCGTGCGGAAGCTCTCGGTCTGGAAGCGGGTGACGTACATGGTCTTCGGCAGCCAGCCGCCGATCACCCGGTGATCGCGGAACATCGGCAGATAGCGGCGGTCGTCCCGCAGCGTGGTCTCCAGAAAAGCGGAGATGTAGATCTCGGCAAACCGGCGCTGGTCCTCGCCGGGCATGAGCGCGCGCAGGTCCAGAATTCGTCCGCTGCGCGGCCCGTTGTCGTGCGCGCCCCACACCGTGTTCCACTGCCCGTGGTTGGCGCGGTAGACCCAGACCGCGGTCTTGAGGCGCGGCTGCTCATCGGTGAACCTGACGCGCTTGTACAGGCGCAGGCCGTGAAAACTGGTCACGTCGCCGTCGTGCGATCCGTGGAAGACCATGTAGTTCACGTTCTCCACCGGCACGAACCGATTGGTGGGCAGGTACTGCCCGTCCACCGGCGCGATGGCGATGATCGCGCGGATGTCGTAGTCGAAGTCGAAGTCGAGGGACGCGTCGTCCGGGTAGCGATCGAGCCGGTTGAAGGCCGCGGCGTGGCCTACCGCCTCTCCCCCCCTCGAGTGCCCGATGAGCGCGACGCGCTCCATGTCGACGCGCCCGTGGAAGAGGTTGGCGTCGTCGTCGTTGAACCTCTTCCAGACTCCGACGTGCTGCAGCAGGAACCAGCCCCGGGCGTCGTTCTCGCCCCGGATGCCGCCGTTGATGAAGTTCATGTCCACGGAGGCCAGGATGTATCCGCGGCTGGCCAGCAGCTCTCCCAGATAGTCGTAGCCGGGATCCGAGAAGTCGCGCATGTTGTGGTTGCCGTGCACCACCAGCACCAGCGGGAAGGGCCCGTCGCCGACCGGATACCAGACGCGCGCGTTCAGCGGGAAGCGATCCGGCTCGAAGCCCCAGTAGCTGTTGCGGCTGTCCGCCGACGAACCGAGATCGACCAGCTTCGAGGCGTCGACCGGCTCGGTGACGTAGGTGACCGAGTCGCGGTACTCGGGACGGTTCCTGTCGGAGCCGCTGCCGTAGTAGAGGGTGCGCACCTCGTGGGGGCCGCGCCGCCCGGGATCGGGCGCCTCCAGAAGCTGGCGCGAGAGGACGTCATCGGCGTCGCTGGGAGCCAGTTCCAGTGGTCCCCGGCAACCCGCAAACGGAATGAGCGCGAGGATCCCGACCCATCTTCCGGTAGTCCGCAGGAAGTCGGATGGTTGCAAGACCTTTCTCCTCCACGCAAAATGCGCTAGCGGCGGCGCGTTGCTCGGCGGTGGCCCGGACGAAGCCCGGGCGCAGCATTCTAGGTGTCCCCGGCCACCCCGATCAAGCAGCCCGCCGAGGCGGACCCATTCAGGAACCTTCCGCCGGATGAAGCGATAGGAGCGTTCCGTGCTTGCGCCGACCAAGGCGCGAGGGCAGCTCTCAAACCTGGGGTGTGACGTGAGTCGAGAGCGACGCTGGCAGCAGATGGGAGGCGGGTGGAGGCGGGGAGCCATTGGCATCGCGCTCGCCGCAGGGGGCATTTCGGCCGCTGCGTTGCTCGTCGACGAACCCTCGTTGGGGTCCACGAGGGACGTGCTCCCCACCCCGACCGGACTTGCGTCCGACGCACCCGCCAGGGTCCCGGGCGCGCCTCCCCGGCTCCCGCTCCCGGAAGAAGCGCAGCAAGGACGCCCCCTGCCCATGCACGAGTTCTACTTCACCCGCGCGGCGTACAGTGGCGGAGGCGGAGGCTTCCGGCGCTGGCGGCGGCAGTCGTGGGCGACGGACTATCCCAAGTCGGACCGCCAGTTCCTGATCGTGGCGGAGCGCCTCACCGGGCTGGACATGTTCATGGAGGAACATCCCCGGACTCTCACCGACGAGCACCTCAACCGCTTCCCCTTCCTCTACGCGCTGGAGGTCGGCGGCATGTCGATGACTCCGGAGGAGGCCACCGCGCTCCGGGACTACCTCCTGCGGGGCGGCTTCCTGGTGGTGGACGACTTCTGGGGCACGTACGAGTGGGAGATCTTCGAATACGAGATGCAGAAGGTCCTCCCCGAATACCCCATCGTCGACATTCCGCTCGATCACGAGATCTTCCACACCTTCTACGACATCGACGAGATCATCCAGGTACCGAACGTCAACAACGGCAGGGGGGGATGGCGCACCCACGAGCGGGACGGCTACGAACCCTTCGTGAAAGGCATCTTCGACGAAGAGGGCCGGCTGATGGTGATCATCAACTGGAACACCGATCTGGGTGATGCCTGGGAGTGGGCGGAAGACCCCTATTATCCGCTCAGGTACTCGACTTATGCCATCCAGATGGGCGTCAACTTCATCATCTACGCCATGAGCCACTGACCGGGCGCCGGACGTGCTGACCAGCCTCTTCGAGTTTCTCTTCAAGTACCGCCCGGTCGTCTTCCAGGAGGGCGACTTCTCCCTGGGGGTGGCCGGTGCGGTGGCGACCGGCGCCGTGGTGGCGGGCCTGATCTCCGTCTTCGCGCTCCTGACCTACCTGGGCGTGCGCGGCAAGACCAGACCGCTGGATCGCCTGGTGCTCGGGGGGCTCCGCTTCGCGGGATTGTTGGTGCTCTCCTTCTGTCTGCTGCGCCCGGCCCTGGTGGTCTCGACGGTGGTGCCCCAGCAGAACTTCGTGGGAGTGCTTCTCGACGACTCGCGCAGCATGGAGATCCAGGACTTCGACGGTCGCTCCCGCGGCTCCTTCCTGCAGGAGACCTTCGGCACGCCGGATTCCCCGGTTCTCTCCGCCCTGTCCGACCGCTTCGCGGTGCGCTACTTCCGCTTCTCGTCGCGCACGGACCGCATCGAGGACTTCTCCGAGATGAGCTTCATGGGAAGCCGCACGCGCCTGGGGCCGGCGCTCGAGCGCGCCCGCTCCGAACTGGCCTCGGTGCCGCTCTCGGGCCTGGTCCTGGTCACCGACGGAGCCGACAACTCGGGCGAGGAGCTGACCGAGGCGCTCATGCCGCTGCAGGCGCAGGGGATTCCGGTCTACACGGTGGGGGTGGGCGAAGAGAGCTTCCAGCGGGACATCCAGGTCAGCCGCGCCGATCCGCCCAGGACGGTGCTCACGGGTTCCTCGGTGGTGGTCGATGTCGTGGTCACCCACATGGGCTACGAGGGCGAGACCGTATCCCTGATCGTTGAAGACGAGGGGCAGATCGTCAGCACCGAGGAGGTCGAGCTGCCGGATGAAGGGCAGCCGGTCACGGTTCCGGTTCGCTTCACCGCGTCCACGCCGGGCGCGCGCGCCTATACCTTCCGCATTCCCGTGGCCGTGGACGAGCAGGTCACGCAGAACAACAGCCAGACCGCGCTGGTGAGCGTCGAGGACCGGCGCGAGAAGATTCTCTACTTCGAGGGCGAGCCGCGTTACGAAGTGGGTTTCCTGGGGCGGGCGGTGGCGGACGACGACAACCTGCAGCTGGTGGTGCTGCAGCGCACCGCCGAGAACAAGTTCCTGCGCCTGAACGTCGACGACGGAGAAGAGCTGCAGGGCGGGTTCCCCGATACCCGGGCGGAGCTGTACGCCTACCGCAGCCTGATTCTGGGGACGGTGGAAGCCAGCTTCTTCACCGGCGACCAGTTGCAGATGATCGCCGACTTCGTCGACAAGCGCGGGGGCAGCCTGCTCGCGCTGGGCGGACGCAACTCCTTCGCCCGCGGCGGCTACGCGGGCACGCCGGTCGCGGATGTGCTGCCGGTGGTGTTTTCCGACGCCGACGCGCGTCCCGACGGCTATCACAACTTCGTCAGGATCGAACCCACCCAGGCGGGGCTCGGTGTCCCCGCGCTCCAGTTGGCCGGCACCGAGGAGGAATCCGGGGCGCGCTGGGCGGAACTGCCCCACCTGCTTACCTACAATCCGCTGCACCGGATAAAGCCGGGCGCGACGACTCTGCTCCGCGGAGTCGCGGATGATCTGCCGGAAGACCATGTGGCGCTCGCCTTCCAGCGCTACGGAGCGGGCAAGAGCCTGAGCCTGGCCGTCCAGGACACCTGGATCTGGCAGATGCAGCTTCCGCTCGAGGACGAAACCCACGAGACCTTCTGGCGGCAGATGCTGCGCTGGCTGGTCGATGGCGTGCCCGACCAGGTGACCGGCCAGGTGCCGCGGGACCGCGCGGAACCCGGAGAGAGCGTGGCCCTCACCGCGATCGTGAACGACTCCAGCTATCTCGGCATGAGCAACAGCGTCGTGGAGGCCACCGTGACCACTCCTCTGGGCGAGGAGGTGGAGCTGGGGATGGACTGGGCGGTCGACAGCGACGCCGGTGAGTACGAGGCCGACTTCACGCCGTCGGAGGAGGGGCTCCACACGCTGACCGTGCGCGCCTACGACGGAGACGACCTGATCGGCGTGGACGAGGCGTACTTCCAGGTGGCGCCCCAGCGCAGCGAGTACTTCGACGCGGGGGCGCGCACGCCGCTGCTCGAGCGCATCGCCGACGAGACCGGCGGAATTTCCTACACGCCGGAGACGGTCGCGGCGCTGCCGGAGGACATTCGCGTGACCGGCGCCGGGGTCACGCTGGTGGAGGAGATGGACCTGTGGGACATGCCGATCCTGCTGCTCCTTCTGCTCGTTCTGATCCTGGGCGAGTGGGGCTACCGCCGGGTGCGGGGGC
>VYDD01000152.1:0-16715 GCA_009843625.1 Gammaproteobacteria bacterium
ACCTTCCCGAACATCTTGGGACGTTGTTGGATCTCAAATGGCGGTAAACGTCACCTCCGCAGCCGCACCGCCTCCCTGAGCCCGCGTGTCATGCTCACCTCCAGGCCGGCCTTGTCCCTGAGCGCGTCCGGCAGCGCCCCTTCCCAGTCCCGTAGAATCGCGCGCAGGCGCCCCGTCCCGGGCTCCCTGACCACGGTGACCCGGTGCTCGTCGGCCTGGTCCACGTACGCCTCGCCTTCCGGCCCCGTCAGCGTGATGCGTTCGAGCGCGTCCTCCCAATCGGCCTCTATCGGCACCGTGAAGAAGAAGTGCCTGCCTCCGTGCCCGTCCTCGCCGGGGGTGAAGTCCAGCGAGAACAGCGTCCCGCCGTCGTCGGCGGTCCCTCGAATGCGGTAGGGGCCCCGCGCATCGGGCGGCCTTGCCGCCGTGCGCATCGGGAACGCCGGATCGACCCACAGCTCACCATCCACCATGCCGCCCCAGAGCACGAGCATTTCGGAGGGAGTGCTCGCCGCGGCTACACCTGCGCTCGCGGTGCCCGCCGCCAGTTGTGCGCGATGGTCGATCACTTTCTCGAAATAGTAGTCGCTGAGCCACGGCAGCGTGCGGCAGTAGGTCATGATGTCCTGGCCGCGGTCGGGAGGGATGGTGGATCCGTTGCGGAAGTCGTATCCCCACACGCCGATGCGTCCGTTCGGGTACGGGTAGGCCGGATCGACGCCACTGGGGTCGCCGCACGGGGCGTGCCTGAGCGAGAGGTTGTGTCCTACTTCGTGCGCCAGCGTGGTCGATCTCGGCACGCCGACGCTGACCCAGCCGGGGAGCTGTCCCCGGCCGGCGTTGGATCCCAGGTTGGCGGCGACCCCGTAGTAGTAGCCCGTGCCTCCCTCCGATGCCCGCAGCGCCTCGAGTTCCCCGAACAGCGAGACCTGCCCGGCCGAGGAGGTGAGATCCAGCGAGGTGTGATAGGCCTCGTGCGGCCTGACGTTGAACTCGGCGAACGGGAACGCGTGCCTCAGCAATCCCACCTCGGGACTGTCGGCGGAGATGCCGCGGACCCACGCCAGAACCGACGTGTCCGGCTCCTCGGCCGTGATGACCGGAACCAGCGTGAGCTGCATCGGAGGCACCTCCACCACGTTCAGCGAGTCGGATCCCTCGTCCGGGAATCGGGCTTCGCTTTCGGCAGTGAGGGGCAGGGTTCCTTCGGGGTCGACCTCGACGGCCATCTCGACGCCCGGGCTGACTGCCTCAGCGGGGATCACCGCGTTGTAAGAGAGCTCCAGATCGCCCTCGTCCGCCTCGGCGGGGATCTGGTTGGCGTCGCGGGTCATGACGGCGCGGTGGACCTCGTCCCCCTCCGGACCCGTGAAGACCGCCACGACCTCGGGCTCGAAGAACCCGCGCGGCTCCTCGGCCGTGACGAACGCCCTCAGAAGGGCGTCCCGGTTGGCCACGAGGCGCACGCTCCGGGACGGGGCCTGCACCGACTGGGTGAGGTAGACCATGGGCAGGGATACCGTGACCTCATCCGGGTTGTCGCAGACGGCGCCGGCGGTTTGCGCGATCGCCGTGTACCACGCTTGGAAGTCGGGCGCGGGCGAGGCGCACAGGCCGGTGTCGTCGTGGAGCAGTACGCGCACCCCTTCCAGCTCCCGGAGCGCGAACGGCAGCGCGCCCTCCAGCCCCGGATTCCGGCCCAGGCGCAGCTCCGCAAGCTCGTGCAATCCGGCGAATGAGCCCGGGAGCGCACCGGACAGGTCGTTCTCGGCCAGTTCCATGACCCGGAGCTCGGTGAGGTTGGCGATCTCCGCGGGGAGCGGACCGGACAGGCCGTTGGCGGACAGCGCCAATCCCGTGACACGTCCGTCCTCGGCGGTCACGCCATGCCAGTCGCCCAGGGGAACGTCGGTTGCCCATGCCGCGCGGTTTGCCCAGGATGATCCCCCGGTCACGTCGTGCAGGTCGGTGAGAGCAAGTCGTTCCACCCGCGCGACATCGCAATCCGTCCGGCTGCCGTCCGGTATCTTCCCCAGCCACTCCTGGAACTCGTCGTCGACCTGGGCGCACAGGTCGGTGGCCCCGTACGACAAGGTCTGCAGGAACTCGAGGCCGATCATGCTCCGCGGCAGCAGACCGGTCAGGCCCTCGTTCCCCTCGAGCTCAACTCGGGCCAGGGCCCGGGGTCTGCCCAGATTGCGCGGCAGCGCGCCGCTCAACTCGTTGTCCGCGGCCCGCAGGTCCTCGAGCGCCGCGAGGTCCGCAAGCTCCTTGATCAACGGGCCCGTCAGGCCGTTTTCGTGAATCCAGAGCGTCTCCAGTTCCGACAGATTGCCCAGCGAGACTGGGATTCCGCCGGTGAGCTGGTTCTGGTAGAGATAGAGTCCCTCCAGGGTGGCCAGGGTCCCCAGCTCGGGCGGAATCGTGCCCGTCAGGTTGTTGCGCGAAACCGACAGTATCCGGATCGAGCTCAACTTCGCCAACTCGGGTGGAATCGTGCCCGTCAACTGGTTACGGCTCAGGCTCATGTAGGTGAGACTCGCCAGGTTCCCCAGTTCAGGCGGCACCGGACCCGTGAGCTGGTTCAACGCCAGGAGCAGCCTCCGCAGGGTGGCCAGGTCCCCCAGTTCCGGGGGAATGGGGCCGGTCAGCTCGTTGCGGTGAAGCAGCAGGGAGTCGAGGCGCGGCAGGCGTCCGAGTTCGGAGGGGATCGTCCCGCTCAGGCTGTTGCGTCCCAGATCGAGCATGGTGAGTTGGCTCAGCCCGCCCAGCTCCGGCGGGATCGTTCCCGTCTGTTCGTTGGCACCCAGATCCAGACGGCTCTGGTGGGGCAGATCCCCGAGTTCCGGCGGAATCGGGCCCGTCAACTCGTTGTCTTCGAGATCCAGTTGTGTCAGTTGCGTCAGATTCCCGATTTCGGGCGGGATCGTTCCGGACAGGTTGTTGTCGGAGAGCACCAGCCCGGTGACGAAGCCGCGCGAGCTGGTCGACACCCCCTGCCAGCCCCGGATGCTTTCGGAGGTGGTCCAGTTCCTCTGCCGATGCCAGTGCGTCCCGCCCGTCGCATTGTAGAGGGCCATGAGCGCGGCCCGTTCCGCCGCATAGGGTTCGCGGAGAGGCGGTGGAGGAGGAGCGGGTGGGGCGGTGGTCGCCGGGTCGTCCCAGCAGACTGCCAGGAGCACGGAAAGGCCCGCTGCCCAGACGCGTGATCTCCGACGTGGCATGCCGTCTCCTTGAGGACCGGGTCCATTGCACGAATGATGAAGAGGTTCCGCCGGTTCGTGCTACACCGCTCGCGATCTTCGGGGTCGCGGGACGTTCGAGACGCCGTACCGGCCCGGAACCATTGCCCCCCGGTTGCTCGCGCGGATTCATGCCGGGGTTGCTAGCTTTGCGTGGATGAAGATAGGAAGAGTCCCGTCTGCCCCGGGTCCGGACGCGCAGCATGCTCGATGATCGGCTGACCGAACAGCGCAATCCACGCTCGCGTGGCGTCGACCGGCTGTCGCCGGCGGAGATCGTGGCGCTGATCAACGACGAGGACCGCACCGTGGCCGCGGCCGTCGGGGAGGAGGCTGCCGGCATCGCCCGCGCAACGGAGTTGGCGCGCGACGCATTCTGCCGCGGCGGCCGGCTGATCTACGTCGGCGCGGGAACCTCCGGCCGGCTGGGGGTGCTCGACGCGGCCGAGATGCCACCGACGTACCGGACCGATCCGTCGATGGTGGTCGGCGTGATCGCGGGGGGGTACGACGCGCTGGTGCGCGCGCGCGAGGGGGCCGAGGACGACCCGCGCGACGGCGCCCGCGAGATGGACCGTCTCTCGGTGGGCGCCGACGATTTCGTGCTCGGCATCGCCACCTCCGGGACCACGCCCTTCGTGCACGGTGCATTAAGGCGCGCGCGCGACCGGGATGCCCGCACCGGCTTTCTGCTTTGCACGCCTCCGTCCGCCGAACTCCTCGCCGCCCACGACGTGGTCATTGCTCCCCTGGTCGGCCCCGAGGTGATCACGGGCTCGACGCGCATGAAGGCAGGCACGGCCACCAAGCTGGTTCTGAACACCATCACGACCGGCGCCATGGTCCTGATGGGGAAGGTCTACGGCAACCTCATGGTCGACCTGCAGGTGACCTGCCGGAAGCTCCAGGACCGGGGAGAGCGCATCCTGATGACCACGGTGGGGCTGGAGCGCGAACCGGCCCGGGCGCTGCTGCGGGATGCCGGCGGCCACGTCAAGACGGCCATCGTGATGGCGCGCCGCGGGATCGACGCGGAGGAGGCGCGCGTCCTGCTCGAGGAGAGCGGGGGCCGGGTGGCGGATGTCCCCGGCGGCTCCGGATGACCCCGGCGGACTCGCGAAACGGCTGCGGCCGGACGCCCGGTGCACCATCCTTTTCCACGTGACGCCCTGCTCATGAAGGTTCTCGGGATGATGTCGGGTACGTCGCTCGATGGCGTCGACGCGGCCCTGCTGGAGGTGGGCGGGACGACCCCGGGGACGTTCTCGTGGCAATTGCTGGGATTCCACAGCGAGAGCTACCTGCCGGAGGAGCGGGACTCGATCCGCCGCGCGATCGAGAGAGGCGGGCCGGCCGAGCTGGCGCGCCTGCACGCGGCCCTGGGGGAGCGCTTCGCGCGCTGTGCGCTCGCCGGGTGCGCGCGCGCCGGGGTGGATCCGGCATCGGTCGCGGCGATCGGCTCGCACGGACAGACGGTATGGCACGACCCCCCGTCCGGGGACGCCCGCGGCGCTACCCTCCAGTTGGGCGATCCCGCGACCATCGCGGAGATCACCGGCATACCGGTGGTGAGCGACTTCCGGACCCGCGACGTGGCAGCCGGTGGGCACGGCGCACCCCTCGTGCCCTGGCCGGACCGCCTGCTCTTCTCCGCGCCCGACCGGCCGCGCGCCCTCCAGAATCTGGGCGGGATGGCCAACGTCACCTGGCTGCCGGCTGCTTCGGAAGGCGAACCCGTCCTGGCCTTCGATACGGGCCCCGGGGTCGCGCTCATCGACACCGCCGTGGAACTCGCCACGGACGGCCGCCGGAGGTTCGACGCCGACGGTGAGCTGGCGGCGGCCGGCGAAGTGGACAACGACCTGCTGGCGCAGCTCCTTCAGCACCCGTTCCTGCATCGCCCGCCGCCCAAGTCGACCGGGCGCGAAGTGTTCGGCAGCGCGTTCGTCGAAAGGCTGGTGGCACGCCGGGCGCCGCGTACCAGCCGCGACTGGACCGGCCTGATCGCAACGCTTACGGCCTTCACGGCCGCCTCCGTCGCCGAAGCCTGTCGCCGGTGGGTGCTTCCCCGCGGCGTCAGCGAGGTCCTGTTGGCGGGCGGTGGCGCGCTGAACCCGGTTCTGGCGCGGATGATCGCCGACCGGCTCGCCCCCGTCCCGGTGCGCGATCTGTCCGTGCTGGGGCTAGACCCGGAAGCGCGCGAAGCTGCCTGTTTCGCGGTGCTGGCGTGGGCGCACCTGAAGGGCCTGCCGGCCAATTCGCCGGCCTCCACGGGGGCTTCGGGGCGCCGGGTTCTGGGGTCCCTTACCCCCGGTGGAGCGTGAAGGCGACGGGCGCTCGCAGCCCGTGGTCCGCTACGCGGATCCCGGAGTCCTCCGCCCGTAGAGCAGCACGAACGCGGTCGCGAACGCCGCGTGTTCGAGGAGTCCGCCATTGCGGCCACGCTCGGGCGCGAGGGCGGAGAGGGTGCGGACCGTCCCCGGTGCGATGGGACGGATGACGCGCGGGAGCCCTCCCCGGGGAGCCGCGGCATGCCTCGCCACGCTGCACAACCCGATCTGCGCCAGGCGGCCAGCGGGCAGAAGGCGGCTCAGGACCGCCAGGGCCAACCCCTCGACCGCGCCCTGCGCCAACTCGAGGCCAAGCCCGGCCTCATCCCCGGATGCCGCATCGGGAGCGCGCAGCCTTGCGAGCGAGCGCGCTGCGAGCGCCGCTCCAGCACCCGCCAGAGCCGCGCGCGGAAAGTCCTCACGCGGCGACGAGCGATCGGCCCGCGCTACCACGACCCGCCGGCCCAGCCCGCCGGCCTGGTCGAGCAGGTTTCTCCCGAGGAGGGAAGGAGCGATCTTGCGTGCGGCGGAGGGCGCGCTCCCATTTCCAGACCGGAAGGGTGGACGGCGCCGGCCGGATGCCCCGCCGCTCCCGGCCGCCGGGCCCAGGCGCGCGGTCTCCAATGCGTAGCCCAGCCGGTACCAGATACTTGCCCTGGTCTGCATGATTCGATGACAACCCTCGTCTGCTTTGGCCCCGACAACATTGGCGGGCGCGACAGGCCCCTGACAAGGCTGCTTCTCCTGCTGCTGCTCATCGGGGGCGTGCTCCCGGCCACCGTCCCCGCCTACGGCCAAGTGCCCCCCGACGAGGACTGGCGCACGCTCGACACCGAGCATTTCCGGATCACCTTTCCCGAAGCCCTTCATCCCCTGGCGACGCGCCTCGCCGACCGGGCGGAGCGGGCCTACGGGCAACTGGCTTCGTCCTTCAGCGCGCCACCACCGGGCGCCATCGACATCGTGCTCACCGACCACGCCGACTACTCCAACGGGTTCGCCAACGTGGTCCCCGGCAACCGCATCACGCTCTTTGCCCGCCCGCCCGCGGACGCGGGGTCCCTCAACTATTTCGACGAGTGGATCGAGCTGGTGGTCACGCACGAGCTGGTGCACATCTTTCACCTGGATCCCGCGGGTGGCGTGGGCGGCATCCTGCGCGCGGTGCTGGGCCGCTACCCCGCCACCTGGCCCTTCTTTCCCGGACGCGCCACGCCCACCTGGCTGACCGAAGGGATCGCCACCTACTACGAGTCGACGCTGACGGACGCCGGCCGTGTCCACGGCACCTGGCAGGACATGGTGCTGCGCACCGGCGTTCTCGAGAACGCCCTCGAGTCGCTGTCCCTGGTCTCCGGCAGGAGCCCCGTGTGGCCGGCCGGACTTCGCCCCTACGTCTACGGCTCCGAGTTCTTCCACTACCTGATGGAACGCACGGACACCACGGGCATGCGGCAGCTCGTGGAGGAGGTGGCGGGCCAGCTGGTTCCCTATCGGATCGACGCCGCGGCGCGTTCGGCCTTCGGCATCTCGTTCTCTCAGGCGTGGGACGAGTGGCGCGCGTCGCTCTCCTTCAGGTACAGCGGCCTCGCCGGCTCCCTCGCCGCACTGCAGCCGCTCACCACCGGCGAAGCGCTCACCCGCGGGGCGCGCCAGGCGCTGTACCCGCAGGTGTCCCCTGACGGCCGGCGCCTCGCCTTCGCGCTCTCGGACGGGCGCTCCGATGCGCATCTGCGCCTGCTCGACCTGGATGGTGGCGCGGAGCGCCGGTTCACCCGCACCAACGGCCTGTCCAGCTTCTCGTGGACGCCCGGCGGCGGCATGGTCTTCGCCCAGTTCGAGCTGGCGGACCGCTACCGCCTCTACAACGATCTCTACCGGACCGATGCGGACGGCCGCGTCACCCGCGTCACCCGCGGCGGCCGGCTCGCCTTTCCGGACGCGCATCCGGACGGCGAACACGTCGTGGCGGTGCAGGAGGGAGAGGGCACCAACCGGCTGGTTCTGGTGGACCTGGCCACCGGGGACATCACGGCGTTGACCGAGGCGGTTCCCGCCGTCCACTGGGGCTTTCCGCGCTGGTCGCCGGACGGGTCCCGGATCGCCGTATCGCAGTGGCGTACCGGCGGCCGCTTCGATGTCGTGATCCTCGATGCCGCCGGCGCGCTGATCGCAAGAGTGACCGACGACCGCGCCGTCGACGCGAGTCCTTCCTGGTCCCCCGACGGGCGCACCCTGCTGTGGTCTTCCGACCGCACCGGCATCCCCAACCTCTTCGCGGCTTCCATCGACGGTGACGGGCGCGCCGGGCCGGTGCGCCAGGTTACCAACATGCTCACCGGGGCCGCCCATCCGGCCATCGATCCGGCGGGCGAGTGGATCTACTACTCCGCCTACCACCACGATGGGTGGGACATCGAGCGCATCCCCTACGCTCCGGGCGAGTGGTTCGAACCCTTCGCGGACGACCCCCGCTTCCTGCTGGGCGCGGATCGTTCCCCGGACCGCTTTCAGGCCGCGATCGAGGCCGAGAGCAGGCCGTACCGGGCCATCCGCTCACTCCTCCCGACCTACTGGCAGCCGCTCTACTCCGCGCCTCGCAGGATCCGGGAGCGGGATGTCATCGGCCCGGGCTTCGGATTCTCGACCTCCGGCCGGGATCTGGTCGACCGGCACGCCTTCCGGGCCTGGGGCCGCCTGATTCCCGAGAAGCGTCGCGGGGAGGGCCGTTTCGGCTACACCGCCCGAGGGCTGGGGAACCCGGTGGTGACCTTCTCCCTGGGCCAGCTCTACGATCCCGCGGGCCTCACCCTGGGAGAGCGCCAGAGCGGGGACGTGGACACTCTCTACGTGGTGGACCGGGAACGACGCGTGCAGGTGAGCGTGGACCTTCAGCGGGCCCGCTTTCGCAACCGCATCGGGCTCACCCTGGAGGCCAGCCACAACTGGGTGTCCTCCGAGCTCCTGGACGCGACGCTGGAACCCTCCACCCTCTTCCGGCTCAATCGTCCCACGCGGCGCGTCGGGGAGGTATCCGCAACGCTGGGGTTCAACACCGCTCGCTCGCACGCCATGTCCATGACCCTGGCAGACGGCGTCTCGGGAGCCGTTCGGGGCCGGGTCTCGCGCGTGCTCGATCTCCCCGAGGAACTCGCCGGAGACCGCGCGGCCGACAGGGGGTTCGAGGAGGTCACCGGCCGCCTTTCGCTCTACCGTGCGCTCGGCAACGTCGGATTCGCCCAGCAGGTGTTCGCCCTGCGGGCGAGCGGCGGGATCGCGCGCGGACCGGGCGCCGACGGCTTTCACTTCGAGGTGGGCAACGCCGCGGGCACGCGCGAGCGGCTCACCGGCTTCGGTCTCTTCGGGGGCTCGCCGCTCCCGTTTCCCGTGCGAGGCTATTCCGCCGCTTCCCGGCGCGGGCGCATCGCCTGGTCGGCATCCGCCGAGTACCGGCTTCCGCTCTCCATGATTCGCCGGGGCATCGGGGCCTGGCCGCTGTACTTCGACCGGGCCGGCGCCAGCCTGTTTGCCGACGCAGGCAACGCCTGGGGTCCGGACGGCGAGCGGGATCCCTTTGCGAGCCCGAAGCGCGCCGCCCTGGCCTCCTTCGGCCTGGAGGTCACGGTGAACACGCTGCCCTTCTGGACGCTCTCCACCGACGTGCGGGCCGGTTTGGCGTTTCCACTCAGGGGTGTAGACGATCCGCCCGGGGCAGGGTTCCGCCTGCGTGCGGGTCGGCTCTACCTCCGTCTGGGATCGGCGTTCTAGAAGAGACTTGCGGCGCGCAACCGGGGCACCTATGGTGTAGGTCGCACCGCGACATACGGTGCCCCGGAGACATCGACCCACAAGATGTGGTGTCGAGCAGTTTCAACAAGCCCACACCTTGGCTGGCGTGCTTTCCGTTTGTTTTGCACGGAGGTGGGGGCTGTTTCCACTCTTTTTTCCACATCTCTCCGCCATATGGAAGGCAGCATGTCCGCCCAACGCCCCGCATCTCCAGACGCTCCGCCGGCGCACGACGTGCCGCCGGCAGACCTCCCGCGCGCTACGCTTTCCGACAACGCGCGCATCGTTCTCGGGCTCCGCTATCTGAAGAAGAACGAAAAGGGCGAGCCCGTCGAGGAGCCCGAGACCATGTTCTGGCGGGTCGCGCGCGTGATCGCCGAGGAAGACCGCTGCCATGGCGCGACGGATGCGGCGATCGACGAGGTCGCGCGCCAGTTCTACGACCTCATGGCGACGGGCACGTTCGAGCCCAACTCCCCCACGCTTATGAACGCGGGGCGGCCGCTCGGACAGCTCTCCGCGTGCTTCGTGCTTCCTGTCGACGATGCCCTCTCCAACGGCGAGTGCGGCATCTACGACACGCTCAAGAGCATGGCGCTGGTCCACCAGTCCGGAGGGGGCACGGGGTTCTCGTTCTCCCGCCTGCGCACCGAGGGCGACACCGTGCGCTCCACAATGGGAGTGGCTTCGGGCCCGGTGTCCTTCATGCGCCTCTACGACTCCTCCACCGAGGTCGTGAAGCAGGGCGGCACGCGCCGGGGCGCCAACATGGGCATCCTGCGGGTCGACCATCCCGACATCCGCTCCTTCATCACTTGCAAGGACGACACCTCCCAGATCACCAACTTCAACATTTCGGTCGCCATCACCGACGCCTTCATGCAGGCGGTGGTGAAGGGCGAGGACTACGACCTCGTCAGCCCGCGCACCGGCGATGTCGTGGGTCGCGAAAACTCGACCGAGATCTTCGACATGATCGTGCAGGGCGCGTGGAAGACCGGCGAGCCGGGTGTCTTCTTCATCGACCGGGCCAACGAATTCAACCCGGTGCCGAAGCTGGGCGAGTACGAGGCCACAAATCCGTGCGGAGAACAGCCGCTCCTGCCGTACGACGTGTGCAACCTGGGGAGCCTCAACCTCGGCCCGTTCGTGCGCAAAGGGTTTTCCTGGGGCGTGGATCCGCAGGATGCAATCGACTGGGACGGGCTCCGCCGGGTCGTCCACCTGTCGGTGCACTTCCTGGACAACGTGATCGACGCCAACCGCTATCCGCTGCCCCAGATCACCGAACTGGCCGAGAACATCCGGCGCATCGGGCTGGGTGTGATGGGCTGGGCGGACATGCTGGTGCGGCTGGGAATCCCGTACAACTCCGACGCCGCCGTGGCGGTCGCCGAGGCCGTCATGCGCTTCATCGACGAGGAAGCCAAGGTCGCGTCCGCGAAGCTGGCGGAAAGCCGGGGCGTGTTCCCGGCCTGGGCGCAGTCCATCTGGGGTCCGGAGGAAAGCTGCGCCCGCCGTCCCGACGGGAGCCGCATTCGGCCGATGCGTCCGCTGCGCAACTGCAATCTCGACACGGTCGCCCCGACGGGCACCATCTCGATCTTCGCCGGCTGCTCGGGGGGCATCGAGCCCCTGTTCGCGGTGGCGTTCATGCGCAACCAGGCCGGCGTGCTGATGCCGGACGTCAACGAGGACTTCGTGCGCGTCGCAAAGGAGGGCGGCTGGTATTCGAAGGAACTCATGGAGCGGGTGGCGGAGAGCGGCCACATTCACCACGACGAGGTGCCCGCGGAGGTGCAGCGGGTGTTCGTGACCGCGCACGACATCACCCCGGAGTGGCACGTGCGCATGCAGGCCGCCTTCCAGAAGTACACCGACGCCGCCATTTCCAAGACCACCAACTTCCCCCACGAGGCGACGCCGGAGGATGTCCGCGAGATCTACGAGCTGGCCTTCTCGCTGGGGTGCAAGGGCGTGACCGTGTACCGCGACGGATCCCGCCCCATGCAGGTGCTCTCGACCGGCAAGACCGAGAAAGAGCCGGAAACAACCGACGAGCCACCGCCATCGACCGGCGAGATCGAGCAGAAGCTCGCCGATGCGCGCGAGGAGTGTCACCGGCTGCGCGGCGAGATCGAAAAGTACCGGCAGCGCGAAAGCGACCGCGACCGCCTCGCCGGCGCGGGCCGCCACAAGCGCAAGCGTCCCGCGCTGCTGAAGGGACGCACCGTGAAGATGGACTGCCCGCTCGGCGATCTCTACGTCACCATCAACGAAGACGAGACCGGCCGACCCTTCGAGGTCTTCTGCACACTGGGCAAGGCCGGCGGCGCCGCCATGGCCGATGCGGAGGCGATCGGGCGGCTGATCTCCCTCGCGCTGCGGTCGGGAATCCCCATCACCGCGGTCCGCGATCAGCTTCGCGGCATCTCCTGCGATCGCGCGGTCGGGTTCGGGTTGCGCAAGGTCCTTTCCGCCCCCGACGCCATCGGCCAGGCGATCGAATACTACCTTCAGGAAAAGGACGGCATCCAGGAGGAACTCATCCTCACCGCTCCGGTGACCTCGGCCGCGGGCGCGGCCGCCCCCAGCCGTGCGCCATCGGGAGGCGGTTCCTCCGGGTCGGGCTATCTGGGCACTTGTCCGGACTGCGGCACCGGCCAGCTCTCCTTCGAGGAAGGGTGCGTGAAGTGCCATGTGTGCGGCTTCAGCGAGTGCAGTTGAGCCAGCTTCCGCGATGCCGGGATGAAGCGCGTTGCCGGGTACTCGGCGTTTCTGCTCGCGGCGACGCTGGCGTGCGGAGGGGAGCCGGGTAGCGAGCCTGCCGAGCGCGTCGAACGCCCGGCCTTCCCGGGCGCGCGTGCCTTCGAACTGATCGAGGCCCAGCTGGCGTTCGGGCCCCGGGTGCCCGGCACGCCCGGCCACGCGGCACAGCTGGAGTGGATGGTCGCGCACTTGGCGGCGCACGCCGATACGGTGATCGTCGACCGCTTCCGTCACGTCATCACCACCGGAGACACCCTGCCGCTGGCCAACGTCCTGGCCCGCTTCAACGCCGCCAACCCTGACCGGCTCCTGTTCCTGGCCCATTGGGACACCCGGCCCATCTCCGACCAGAGCACCGATCCGGAGGACCGCGACACCCCCGTCCCGGGTGCCAACGACGGCGCCTCCGGCGTCGCCGTGCTCATGGCGCTGGGCGAGCTCCTTTCCGTCCAGCCGCCGCCGGTCGGCATCGATCTGCTCATGGTGGACGGCGAGGATTACGGCCCGACCACGGCTGACATGTTCATCGGCTCCGAGCGCTACGCCGAGCAGCCCCTGGGCGGCCAGCCCCGCTATGCGGTCCTGCTCGACATGGTCGGGGACCGCGATCCGAGCTTCCCCGTGGAAGGCTTCTCCTCCCGCTACGCGCCCCGCGTGGTGCAGCGCGTATGGGGGATTGCGCGCGACCTGGGATACGGCCGGCTTTTCCCGATGACGGTGCGCCCTCCCATCCTGGACGACCACGTGCCGCTGAACGAGGCCGGCATCCCCACCATCGACATCATCGACTTCGAGTACGGGCCGGGGAACTCGCTCTGGCACACCCCGAACGATGTCCTGGCCAACGTGAGCCCGGCAACGCTGGAGGTCGTGGGCGAGGTGGTTGCGGAGATCGTGTATCGAGGAGGCTGACGCGATGCCGGGCCCTGTCGCGCGAAGCATATGCTTGATGCATTATTCCACGCAGGGGGGACGGAATCCACCGGCACGAAGCGTGATCGTGCGGAAGACGTCTCCGGAGTTCGCGAACCAACGCACTGGACCAGAACCTGGATGAACGACAACGAGGGCATCGGGGTCGCGGTGGTACAGGGGGCCGGGGTCCCCTTCGACCTGGAGGCGGCGATCGGGAAGGTGCACGTGCTCACCGCCGAAGCCGCCGCGCAGGGAGCCCAGCTGGTTCTCTTCCCGGAAGCCTATGTCGGCGGGTATCCCTGGGGCCTGGCGTTCGGCACGTCGGTGGGCGGCCGCTCGCCGGCAGGCCGCAGGACCTGGGGCCGATACCTGAAGGGGGCGGTCGAAGTCCCCGGGCCGGCCACCGATCGCATCGGCGAAGCCGCCGCGGCTCACGGCGTCTACCTGGCCGTCGGGGTCGTGGAGCGGGATGCCGACTACGGCGGAGGCACGCTCTTCTGCACGCTTCTCTACTTCGGTCCCGACGGCGCGCTCCTGGGCAAGCATCGAAAGCTCAAGCCCACAGCGGCCGAACGCTTCATCTGGGGCGAAGGCGACGGCAGCACGCTCACGGTTGTGGACACGCCCCTCGGCCGGGTCGGCGGCCTCATCTGCTGGGAGAACTACATGCCGCTGGCCCGCACCGCGATGTACGCGAAGGGCGTTGAGATCTACCTCGCCCCGACTGCCGACGGGCGCGAGCGCTGGCAGGCAACGCTCCGGCACATCGCCCTCGAGGGAAGATGCTTCGTCCTCGGCTGCAACCAGTACGCCACCCGCGCCCAGTACCCGGCCGACCTGGAGATCGCCGGTGAACTGGAGGGCTGGCCGGAACGCCTGTGCGCCGGCGGAAGCGCGATCTATTCCCCGTCGGGGGCGTGCCTGGCGGGACCGCTCTGGGACCAGGAGGGGATTCTCTTCGCCCGCCTCGATCCGGACGCGGTCACGCGCGGGAAGTTCGACTTCGACGTGGTGGGCCACTATGCCCGCCCCGACGTCTTTCAGCTCCGCGTCAACGAAAACCCGTTTCCGCCCGTGACCTTTCGCGGCGGCTCCGCATCGACAAGCTGACGCGACCCCCGCGGGATCCGCGTCGGGAGGCCGACACCATGCAAGACACCGCAACGCAGGCGATCACGTCATCCTACCTCGATGAAGCCGACCGCTTCGGCGCCCACAACTACCATCCGCTCCCGGTCGTGATCGAACGGGGCGAGGGCGTCTGGGTCTGGGATGTGGAGGGGCGTCGCTATCTCGACATGCTGAGCGCCTACTCCGCCCTCAACCAGGGGCACCTGCATCCGCGCATCATCGGTGCCGCCCGGGACCAGATGCGGCGCCTCACCCTCACCTCGCGCGCGTTCCACAACGACCAGATGGGCCCCTTCCTGCGCGAGCTTTGCGAGCTCACCGGCTTCGAGCGCGCGCTGCTCATGAACACCGGCGCGGAGGGCGTGGAGACCGCGATCAAGACGGTCCGCAAGTGGGGCTACCAGGTCAGGGGCATCCCGGACGACAGGGCGGAGATCATCGTCTGCGACAACAACTTCCATGGCAGAACGACCACCATCGTGGGCTTTTCCTCCGAGTTCGAGTACCGGAGGGGCTTCGGCCCCTTCACGCCCGGCTTCCGCACGATCCCCTACGGGGACATCGACGCCCTGCGCGGCGCCATCAACGAACGCACCGCGGGCTTCATGGTCGAGCCCATCCAGGGCGAGGGCGGGGTCATCGTGCCGCCGGACGGCTACCTGCGCGACGCTCGCGACCTGTGCTCGCGGCACCGGGTGGCCCTGGTCGCCGACGAGATCCAGACCGGCCTGGGGCGCACCGGTCGGCTCCTGTGCTGCGACTGGGAGGATGTGCGCCCCGACGTGCTGATTCTGGGGAAGGCCCTCGGCGGTGGCGTCTACCCGGTCTCGGCCGCGATCGCGGACTCGGAGTTCATGGACGTGTTCCGGCCGGGCGACCACGGGTCCACCTTCGGCGGCAATCCGCTGGCGGCCGCGGTCGCGCGCGCATCGCTCGAGGTCATCGTCGAGGAAGGGCTGATCGAGCGCTCCGCCCAACTCGGCGAATGGTTCATGCGGAGGCTGCGCGCCATCGACTCACCGCACGTCGAAGAAGTGCGGGGCCGCGGGTTGATGATCGGCCTGGTCATCCGGAAGTCGTCGGGTCCGGCCCGGCCCTTCTGCGAAGCCCTGTGGCACAGGGGCATCCTGGCCAAGGAGACACACCAGCAGGTCATTCGCTTCGCGCCTCCACTGGTAATCGGGCGCGAGGAACTCGAAGAGGCTCTGGCTCAGGTGGAGGCGGTGCTCTCGACCTGAACCGGGTAAAACTGCGCGTCGGGCCCGGCGCACAGCCCCCGCCCGCTCACCAGTCGATTTCGCCCTTCCGGGACGTGTCCACCTGCTCGGCCTCGCCGTCGCCGAGCAGCACCTGCTCGATCTGCTCGTAGAGGAACTTCCTCGAGCTGGCTTCGCGTGGGTCCAGCCCGTAGTGGTTGATCAGCAGCGTCTGGTGCTGAAGCCAGTCGGACCAGCAAAGCCGGCAGATCCGGCGCAGCAGCCGTTCGCCCAGCTCCGTGCGGAAGGGGGCCTTCTCCATTGAGGACGATTCCTTGCCGCAGCGTCTACAGTCGATCGTGTTCACGGAACTCGTCGTTTGGAGGACGGAGAGCCTGAGGCCCAAGTGTGAGGGAGATGCCCCAACCGGCGGCGGAGGCCGGGTCAGGAAAGCGCGGCACGTTGGAAACCCCGTCGGATTATTGTAATTTCCTCGCGCACGGCCGAAGGCGCCCCGGTGCCGGCACCCCGGTAGCGACAGCCCGCACAACCGTCTACCAAGGTACAGAACGTGGCGATTCTCACCAAGGAGCAACTGGCCCACATCCAGAGCCGCCTCCTGGAGGAGCGTGCTCGCTCGCTGAGGTCGCTGGGCCTCTTCGACCGGATGGCGAAGGAGGACCGGGAGTCGGGCGACTCCAACCTTGCCGCCTACACCGACCACATGGCGGACCAGGGCACCGAGGCGATGGAGCGCGAGAAGGCCGCGCTGTTCGCAACCAAGGAAGGTCGCTATCTCTACCGGATCGAGGACGCGCTTCGCCGACTCTACTCGGATCCGGAGAACTTCGGTCGCTGCCAGGCCACGGGCAAGCCGATCAACTTCCGGCGGTTGGACGCACTGCCCCACGCCCGGTACTGCATCGAGTACAAGCGCGAACTGGAGGCCCGGGGCGAATAGCGAACGCCGGATCCCGGCCGCTCGCCCTCAGGAGGCGTCCTCTTCCTCGTCCGTGTCGTGAATCGGGCTGGTGATTCGCCAGAGCCGCTCGATCTCGCTCCGGATCTCCCGAATGCGCCCTTCCAGGGGCTGGTCACTCAAGTGATATCTGGCTGCGCTGAGAGACCGGTAACAGCGCCATAGAGCGGACGATGCGGGAGTCTGCTCGTGGCTGCGACGCCTCTTCCCCTTGAGACGCGCCAGAAGCCATTCCGTCATGTTCTCGTCGAGGAGCATGAGGTTGCCCTCGCCGGACGATTCCTCGCTCAGGTATTTGGCGAGTTTCTTCTTGAAGCTCTTGGGTACTCCGGCAACCACGTAGACGGAGAGATCGTCTCTTTCG
>VYDD01000152.1:16725-18867 GCA_009843625.1 Gammaproteobacteria bacterium
ACTATTACGTTTTTTCCGCTCGTTTGGAGACTTTCGTCGGCATCACCTTCCCCGGATTACCTATCAATGGTTGGGAAGCACCTGCGCCTCCGGAATCTTGCGATTGTCAGCCATCATTATAGCCGAAATCAGGCGCCTTTCGCCAGTGCGGTCCCACAGGCTGGATGCTCAGGCACGCAGAATATCGAGGGCCAGCTGGCCGAGCACCTCGACTTGCCAGGCGCGCATCTGGGGCACCCGGGCGAGCTCCTCCGGTGAGGCCGGATTGGCGCGCACGATCTCCACGATGGTCTTGTTGGGAAGCAGGAGACCCGGGTCCAGTCCGAGTTCGCGGGCCCTTCGGACACGGGCGGCGCGCAGCTCCCGGGCCCGTGCTTCGCCTTCCGGCGCAAGCCGCGGGAGGGATCCTTCACGGCGTCTCCGCCCCGGGGCGATGCGCGCCTCCGGGATGGATTCCGCCCGGTCCAGGTGCTCGAAGAGTCTCCCGCCGTCGGCGCGGGCCAGGATGGGCGACACACCGGGCCGGCGAGCGAGTTCCCGGGTCGAGCGGGGCGGGGCCTCGGCCAGCTTCAGCAGGACATCATCGCCGGCCACCCGGAAGGGCGCCCTGTCCTTGCGGCGGGCGACCTCGTCCCTCCAGGTCCACAGCGCACGCAGCCGCTGCAGCGCACGCGGGGCCAGATGGCGCGCGTTCTTCAGTTTCGTCGCCGGATCGGGGTCGGGATCTTCCGGATTGGAGGCGGCTCGCTCGAGCCAGCGGAACTCCTCGCTTGCCCACGCGAGGCGCTCCCTTTCCTCCAGCCGGGCTCGCAGGATGTCCGCGAGGGTCGCCAGGTAGCGCGTGTCGGCAGCGGCGTACTCGAGCATTTCCGCGGGAAGCGGCCGCATCGCCCAGTCGGCCCGCTGGTATTTCTTGGGCAGGCGCACGCCAAGGAAGCGTTCGAGCAGTGCGGACAGTCCCAGCGCGGCTTCCCCGAGCAGCGCGGCCGCTACCTGCGTGTCGAAGATGCCCCGCACCCGTATGCCCAGATCCCGCGACAGCAGACGCAGATCGTAGCTGGCTCCATGCATGACGATCTCGCGACCCGGATCTTCCAGCGGCGACCGCAGCATCCCGCTTGCGTCGAGGGCCAGGGTATCGATGAGCCACGTATCCCCCGGTGCGGTGAGCTGCACAAGGCAGAGCCGGTCGGAATAGCGGTGATAGCCGGCCGCCTCGCAGTCGAGGGCAAGCGGCGAGCGGGAATCCAGCTTCTCCGCCAGGGAGCGTGCTGCGTGGGCGTCGGCGATGTGGTGTAGCTTCATGGGCGCGAAAGGTGCCCCATCTTCCGGTCCTGCGCGAGAGCCCGGCTGCCTGAGGGCCCGGACGACCCCGCAGCGTGCGCGGACCCGGGATGGGACCGGTCACTGTGATTTCGGCCGAACCAGACTAGAATAACGGCGCTCCATACATCGAGAACGGCTAATTGGGTGCCGGCCTGCCGGCGCGACAGCGGGAGGGGAGAGGGAAACCGATGCTGAGAACCAAGTTGGTGTGCACGATGGGCCCGGCGACGTTTTCGGCCGGGGTGGTCCGTGATCTGGTCGATTCGGGCATGACCATGGCGCGCCTGAACATGTCCCACGGCCTCCGTGAGGATCACCTGGAGGCGGTAGCCCTGATCCGGCGCGCGGCCGAGGGGGCGGGCACGCCGGTATCGATTCTCGTGGACCTGGGGGGCCCCAAGATCCGCGTGGGCAGGCTTGAGTCGCCACTCTTTCTGGCGGAGGGCCAGGAGGTGGTCATCGCCCCGGAGGAGACAGTAGAGGCCGGGGAGATCCCGACGACCTACCGGCACCTTGCCGACGACGTGGTGATCGGCGACCGGGTTCTTCTGGACGATGGCCTGCTCGAGATGCGCTGCGTAGGCAAGGAGGGCGGCAAGGCCCGCTTCGTGGTGGAAACCGGCGGCCAGCTGAAGAGCTTCAAGGGCATGAACGTGCCCGGCGCCAACCTCAGTACTCCCTCGCTCACCGAGCGGGATCTGGACGACCTCGACTTTGCCCTGGAGGCCGGCGTCGAATACGTGGGCCTGTCGTTCGTCCGGGGAGGCGCGGACATCGAGGAGTTGAAGGAGAGGGTCGCGGGCCGCGCGCTCGTGG